>JAEYXG010000049.1 GCA_023428585.1 Bacteroidota bacterium | reverse complement strand
GTCTTAGATATGTCTGTGCAAACTGGCCTTTTCCACCAGTTTGTTTTGAATGACGATACTCAACTTCAATTTCTTGGGTTATGGTTTCGCGGAATGCAACAGCAGGTTCTCCAACAACAACATCCAGTCCAAATTCCTGCTTTAAACGGTCAACAAGTATTTCCAAGTGAAGTTCGCCCATACCGGCAATTACTGTTTCTTCCGTTTCATCATCAAAACGGGCATGAAATGAAGGGTCTTCATTAATCAGTTTAGCGAGAGCTTCGCCTAACTTACCCTGATCTTTTCGATTGGCGGGATTGATTTTCAATTCAATAACACTTGGTGGTATATGGATAGACTCCAGATGCAACTGTTGATCCATGTCGCATAAAGTATCACCTGTTTTAGTGTATTTCAATCCAATCAAAGCAATGATATCTCCAGGTCCTGCTTCATGAACTTCTTCGCGGTCTTTGGCATGAATCTTAAGGATTCTACCTATGCGTTCAGGCTTTCCCTTAGTGGAATTCATTATCTGCATTCCATTTTTTATTGTGCCTGAATAAATTCTAACAAATGTTTGCTGTCCAACGTAAGGATCATGAATCAATTTGAAGGCAAGGCCTGCAAATGGTTCTTTCGGTGATGGATTGCGTTGACGGGCTTTCTCGTGATCATCAACATCCATTCCAATTACTGCACCCTTATCGATAGGCGATGGCAGATAATCAACAATAGCATCAAGCAATTGAACAATGCCTTTATTCTTATATGAAGCACCCAGGAATACAGGAGTAATCAATAGTTTAAGGGTTGCATCACGCAAGGCTGATTTAAGCAATGCTAGAGGAACTTCTTTATCCTCAAGGAATAACTCGAGAATCTCTTCATTGAATTCAGCAACTTTCTCAATAATCAACTGGCGGTATTGGTAAGCTTTTTCCTTTAAGCTTTCAGGAATATCAGATGTTACTGTCTCTTTACCGTTAAATGTATATACTTTTTGTGAAATCAGGTCAATCAATGATTCAAATTCCTCTTCCTGACCAATGGGAATCTGGAAAGCCAATGCGCGTGCATCCAGGTTCTGGTTCATTTGATTTACCACCTCAAAGAAATCTGCTCCTGTGCGGTCTATTTTATTTACAAAAGCAATCCTAGGCACTTTATAACGTTCAGCCTGATTCCAAACTGTTTCACTTTGAGGTTCTACACCGCCTACGGCACAGAACAGTGCAACCATACCATCAATAACCCTGAGTGAACGCTCAACTTCAACCGTAAAATCCACGTGTCCGGGGGTGTCTATGATGTTTACCTGATAATCATTCCAGAAACAAGTAATAGCTGCCGACGCGATAGTAATACCACGCTCTTGCTCTTGTTTCATAAAATCCATTGTAGCCTGACCATCATGAACTTCACCTACTTTTCTGTTGACACCGGTGAAGAATAGCAGACGTTCAGTAGTAGTGGTTTTGCCTGCATCAATATGAGCTGCAATTCCAATATTTCTTAATTTAACTGTTGACATTGTTTATGTGTTAGAATAAAATTATCCGATCTGAAAGAACAAACAATTGATTGATTTGACTTTCAGAGGGATATAAAAATATGATATTACCTTTGGGAATAATTACTGACACCCTGAAATGGCCGGCAAAAGTACAAATATTATTTATCCATTTTACAAGAGAAGAAAAATATTTGATCATTATTCAAGCTTGAACTTTACAATGGATGCAAGTATAAGTGTTTCTCTTTAGAGTGTAAACGCAAGTAAGTTTTATAAACCGGAAAAGTCATTTTTGTCAGGATTTATTTTGTAATCCAATTGTAACCATTCAATGTTGCCTGCGTCTATATTTTTGAGGTTATTGCAAGGAAGTTTATTTATATGTTAACTTTGGGTAATTTTAAATAAAATGACGGGAGGATTTTGGAAATCATTGCATTATTATTTTCACAGTTATTTTGAACTGGTCATCTGGATATCGGGTTTGTTTCTGCTTGGTACGATGTCACCTGAGAATGAGCATGCAAGTTTATGCCCTTTCAATGCCCTAGGCTTAAGTTTCTGTCCCGGCTGTGGTTTGGGGCATTCCATTTCCTGGTTATTCCGTGGTGAATTCAACCTTTCATTTCAAACACATCCGCTTGGTTGGTTTGCTGTTATAATACTGCTAGTCAGAATCATAACTCTAATAAGGAATCTAATTAAGCAACCGTCAACAGGAAAAGGCGCTGATGAAGTCATATATACAGACGCCAAATCAATTATGTCTGATACAAATAAGGCAAACACATAATTATCAATTATAACAAACACAAACACAAACAAAATCATGGCAAACGCACTTTTACACCTTCCTGAAGTTCAAGGTATGGAACTAAATCATGTTCAAACAATAATCAAGGATTACAGTGACAAGCAGGCATCACAGTTTGCGGCTATCTATCGTTCAAGAAGGAAAGATCCACAAATCATCTTATTAACTTGCTTGATTGGCTTTTTGGGTATTGCAGGTATTCATCGTTTCTTGATCAACCAGATTGGCATGGGAATACTTTATGTATTTACCGGCGGATTATGCTTGATCGGCACCATTGTTGACCTGGTAAATTATCAAACATTGGCTTTTGAGTATAATAGGCAGGTTGCAGGCGAAATAGCCATATATACTGATAAGCTTACTGACTAGATATTACAAGTTATCTTATAAGGGTAACGGCTCCAATTTTTGTATCTATCAAGCTCGACTCAATTCTGTCGCACCTGTTGAATTCAAGAACTACAATATAAACTCCTTCAGGGCAGTCAGTGTTCTCGAATCTGCCATCCCAACCTTTATCCATGTCAAGGGTTGTAAAGACTATTGCACCCCATCTGTTGGCAATGGTCATTTTACATTGATTGGCACCGTTGATGAGAGGTCTGAAAGTATCATTGTAACCATCTTCATTTGGTGTAAAGGCATTTGGTATCAGTAAGCTGAATCTGCAACAAGGAGTTATAAGTATTTCATCGGAAACCGAACAGTTGTTAATTGTTACTCCTTCCACACTATAAGTCCCGGGCACTGTTACAAGGTAAGAGCTTCCGTGGCTATTATCTTGCCAGGTATAGGTATCAAACCCACTTACCTGAAGTAATATACCGCCATCATCACATAGTGATGAGTCAGCCCCCAGCGTTAATTCAGGTACAGCATACAATGATATATTTGTTGTATCAATAGAAGAACAACCTGATGTATTGGTTTTCCTTACCCAGTAGGCTCCCTCATGGAAGGCCCTCAACTGTTGACCAATACTTGCGTCATTCCACAGGAAAGTATATTGACCTGCCCCTGCATCAATAGTAGCAGTATCTCCTGAACATATTTTTAAAGTATCAGGTAAGAGTAATTCAGGATTTGAAGCTACTTCCACTGCAGTTGTATCTCTGGAGATACATCCAAATGGGTCGGTTTTTTCAACCCAGTATTCGCCAGCTGTGCTAACAGTAATGCTACTTGATGTGCCGGCATTGCTCCAAGTATAAGAGTACTGTCCGGCACCTGCATATAAAACAAGGTTCTCATCAGGACATAAATAGGATATTTCAGGTAAATCAAGCGGAGGATTTGCCCTTACATTAATCACTGTTGTTTTAGTGAGTAAATTACCGTTAGCTGACATGGTAAAAGTAACAGTATAGATACCTGGATTTTCGTACACATGAATAGGTGCGGGTAGGGCAGAGGTATTATCGGGACTTCCGGGGTCACCAAAGTCCCATGACATCCAATCGAGATTTGCTTGCAGATCTGCAGATAAATAAGCATTAAATTGTGAAGTGCCACCTTCGCAGCAATTGGTTCCCTCAATTGACAAGGTATAGTCAAAGAACGATTGAATAAAAGTTGGCAAACCCGCCTTTGAAGCACCGGTGCCTAGATAGATGGCTTCATCCACATAATTGCAACCTATTCCTATAACTTCAGGATAATTTATTACTCCCAGATATTTTGTCTCCAGATTTGGCCTCATATATCGGGCAACATATATCTTGCCATCAGGGCCTATTTGAAGTGCACCCGGTAATTTGGCGGGAGTTGCTATTCTTGTACTTGTGTGATTATCAAGATTTACCTGGTAAATTTCTGAAATATCATAGGCAACTGACACATACAACAACTTGCTGTCCTTTGAGAATTCAATACCATAGGTGGCATCACTGTAGTTGAACCCATAACTGTATGTAATCTGCCCTGAAGTATTATCAAAGGTGCTGATGTCAACTCTATTGTTTAGATAAGTAGCCATGGCAAGTAAATTGCCATCGGGTGATATTTTCAAGCATCCCTGTTCTCCATTGTAGCCAACTATTGGCCCGGTATTGCTGGTCTTGATTGTTGCTGAAAGCCCATCCTTAGTTAAAAGATAGCTTTTATAAACTGAATTGTTTCTTTCGTGAATTACAATCCAGATGTCGCTCATATTAGAGTGGACTACCGCCGAAATCTTTTCCGTTGAATTATCCTGTATATAGACATTTTTGGTAGTTACGGCTCCTAAACCGCCATTTAATGATATGTCAACAATGGAATAATGCAAGGAACCCGTGGTATATGCGTAATCAACAGTAAAGATATAGAACAAGGTAGATGACAACGGTACAGGAACAATAACACCTGATTGAGTGGCTGAAGGATGACCCAGCAATCCTGTGCCATTCTGCATAATAGTATGATTCTTGTTATATACAGTTATGCCATCTGTATAAAATAACAAATTTCCGTCAGTATCGCAAATGGTAGATACACCCTCAAAACTATCCAAAGCCCCGTCTTCAAGAACCACCGCAGTGCCGGAATTGAAATCCAGACCTGCTTTATTCCCAAAATACCAAACATTAGCTTCTTTCTGAGCATAAGAGCATGAAAGTATAAAAAAGAAAACAAGGGTGCCAAGATACCTCATAACTGATTGGAATAGGAGTTATTTATTCTAATCAAATGTATAACAATATCTGAATGTGTGAACTCTGATCAAAAAAAAGTTGATATTTTTTTATACAAGTCGGAAATATATAATTATCATTATGGAAGTCAGCGCTTTAGAGTGGATATCATGTACTGGTAAATCATCAAATTTAACAGATCAATGCACCGGTCAATTCACTAACACTAGAGATGTTGTGTCTTTGTAAATAATTTTCTATACCCGATATCACTTTAATGGTAGTGGTAGGATCAATGAAGTTTGAAGTACCAATTTGAATGGCGGTTGCTCCTGCAAGAAGGAATTCAATTGCATCGGCAGCAGTGGTTATTCCCCCCAGGCCTATGACAGGAACTTTAACTGCTTTTGCCACTTGCCAAACCATTCGTAAGGCAATAGGTTTGACGGCCGGACCGGAAAGGCCACCGGTAACTGTTGACAAGACCGGTTTTCTTGTCTCGGAATTTATTGCCATACCCAGCAGGGTATTGATCAATGATATTGCATCAGCGCCTGCTTCTTCTACAGCCAGGGCTATCTCTGTGATGCTGGTAACATTAGGTGAAAGCTTTACAATAAGTGTTTTGTCATAGACTTCGCGCACTGCTTTTGTAACAGCAATGGCTGAAGGGCAACTTGTTCCGAAAGCCATACCACCCTCTTTAACATTCGGACAGGAGATATTCAGTTCAATGGCGGATATATGTTCTAACCTATTCATTTGCTCAGCAACTTGTACATACCCCTCAATGGTTGAATCAGATACATTGGCAATGACATTGGTAGTATAAGCAGTGAGTTTAGGATATATTTCATTGACAAAATATTCTATCCCTTTATTTTGCAGTCCTACAGCATTAAGCATACCCATTGGCGTTTCTGCCATACGGGGATAGGGATTGCCTTCCCTGTGCTTGGAGGTTGTAGCTTTAACAATGATACCACCAAGTGAATTGACATCAATGAAGTCATCAAATTCCTTACCATATCCAAAAGTACCTGATGCTGTCATTACAGGATTCTTTAACTCAAGCTTATGCAGTTTAACCTCTAGATTCGCCATGTGTTGAGATTATTAATTTATTTGTTCGATGTGGATTTTATTGTCAAATTCAGGATGCTACAGCGGTTTTATAATCATTTTTATTGCAAATACTTAAATTTAGAGTATTCAATCATAGGGCTTCAAGGTATTTCACTGCTATTAACCTAATCAAGTGAACATCCAACTTCAGTTTCTTTTGTCCAGCCTTTAAGTTGTTTACTGTTGAACACCGGTCCTTCCGTGCAAACGCAAACATTTCCTTCGTTACTTTCAACCACGCAGCAAAGGCAGGCTCCAATGCCACATGCCATTGTATTTTCAAGTGAAACTTCGCAAGGTATATTTCTAAGTTCTGCATAATGTGCCATGGCACGCATCATACCATCAGGACCACAACAGTATATTTTGTCGAAATGCTTATTCAGCTTGTCATCAGGGGCAGTATAGTCAGTAGTGATATCTATGTTGCTGTGTAATATGGAGTGTGATGTAACCATACCCTTCTCACCACTACTACCATCTTCCGTAGAGATATAAACTTTTCCGAATTTGGCGTATTGATCAGCCAGCAGTATGTCGGCCGATGATCTACCGCCGATGAGTACATTTACTTCATTGTTTTGTTCATAAAGTTTCTCTGCCAGGAAATATAGGGGGGCTACTCCGCAGCCTCCTCCAACCAGCAAGACTTGTTTATTGTTGGTAAGCTCAAAGCCATTGCCCAATGGAAACATCACATTCACCGTTTCACCAATTGCAATAGTTGCCAGTTTACCTGTACCATTGCCAACAATCTTAATCAGCAAGTGAAGTGTATTAGCCTCCCTACTTACCCGGTGTATGGAGAATGGCCGTCTGAGATAGGTGGTTTCGGAGCCATCAACTTTCACTTCCACAAACTGCCCCGGCACCATATCAGGCAGGGGAGACGGAGCTTTGAGTTCCAACAGGTGATGCTTTGAATTGAGCTGCGTATTATTGGTGACTATAAAATCAGCGATGTATTTTTTCATAGCAGAGAAATGAAGTATAAAATTATAAAAAAGTCCGTAATCAATACGGACTTGGTATGTTTATTCAGGATCTTCAGCTGACTTCTTTTTGGCTGCCGCCTTCTTGACAGTTTCAGGTTTCTCAGTTACACCAGCTTTCTTTTTTGGAGTATTGCTGACTGTTTTGTTTTCATCTTCTATGGGCTTTTCAGCCTCAACCGAATCGGCCACAGGTTCTTCGGTCTTTTCCTCTTTCAATAATTCCGGAAGGTTATGATTCAACAGGAGGTTATACCAGTTGATAATCTTCTGCATATGTGAAACATACACTCTCTCTTTATCATATTCAGGAAGCATATCAGAAAAGAATTGCTTGATCTTATTGTTATCGCCTTTGTTCTCGGGAGCAGGTTTACCATCAAGCTTGTCAAAAAATTTACGAAGCACCTCACGCAGAGGCATATCACCTGATTCAGTGTAGATACTGATTTCTTCAAGTGTGCTTATTTTATCATGAGTAAAAGCCTGAATTCTTTTCTGATCAATGATTGATTCAACAACGATGCCATTTTTGGCTTGTGCAATCATTTTATAGAGCCCGGGTTTACCGGCAATGGCCATAATTTCCTTTAAG
>JAEYXG010000032.1 GCA_023428585.1 Bacteroidota bacterium | reverse complement strand
CCCCTGAACCTGCTGATGAAGGCTTGCAGGACGATGATGAAACCAACGGGGTCGACGGGATCGAGGAGAATATTGAATTGCCGGCACGTGACAAAAAAGAGCTGCCTGATGATGATGCCATCCAGATGGCTCTGGAGTTCTAACTTGGCCTTTGGTAACGGTATTTGTTATAAATTTGAAATTGACTGATTATAAAACTCTTAATTGATTGCTTGAAATGATTGACAATAAAGTCCTGGATATTACGAATGATGTAAAATGGATAGGGGTACTTGATTATGATATAGTAACCTTTGATGTTGTAATGGAAACCAAGTATGGCACAACCTACAACTCATACCTTATAAATGCCGAAAAAGTAGCGGTTGTTGAAACGGTCAAGCACAAATTCAGCGATACCTATCTCCAAAAGATAAGATCACTGGTTGACCCTTCCCGTATTGAGTACATCATACTCGATCATACGGAACCCGACCACTCGGGCAATGTTGAAACCCTCCTGCAACTGGCACCCGGTGCTACCGTGGTGGGTAGCGGCAATGCAATCAGGTATATGCGCGATATGCTGGGCCATGATTTCAAATCCATGCAGGTAAAGGATGGCGATACCCTGTCGTTGGGAAATAAAACGCTCAGGTTCATCAGCGCCCCAAACCTCCATTGGCCTGATTCAATCTATACCTATCTTGTAGAAGACAAGTTACTGTTTACCTGTGATTCATTTGGTGCCCATTACTGCAATGAAGCAATGTATGATGACCTGACGGGCGATTATGACGATGCCTTCAAGTATTACTTCGACGTAATATTGAAACCATTCAGCAAATTCATGCTGAAGGCCATTGAGAAAATCAGGCCTTTGGATATCAATACTATATGCACAGGTCACGGCCCCATACTTCGCTCAACCTGGAAAGAGAAGGTTGACCTCTCGGAAAAGCTTTCACTCGAAGCAATAAGCAATCCGGTTAAATCAAGGGTTTTCATCCCCTATGTTTCGGCATACCAGAATACAAAGACGCTGGCCGGCAGCATTGCCGATGGTGTTAGAAGCGCCGGTGATATTGACGTGCATGTATGCGACATTGAAACCATGGGCCTCGGTGAAATGGATGAGCACCTGGCAAAGGCATCAGGGCTTATAGTAGGTTCACCCACTATAAATCAGAACATACTGCTGCAGATCTACCAGCTGTTTGCTCTCATCAACCCCATACGCGACAGGGGCAAGCTTGCCGGATGCTTTGGATCATACGGCTGGAGCGGTGAAGGTGCCCGGTTGATTGAATCAAATCTGGTCAACCTCAAGCTCCGGATGCTTGATGAGCCTGTTTTCTTCAAATTCTCACCTCATGAAGATGAGCTGAAAAAGGGTTTTGAATTTGGTGCTAAATTTGGAAAAGCCTTACTGGAACAACCAACGGAATAAACATGCAACCTGATGCAGTAACCTGCATCTTTTGTCAACCATAATAATGACCGATGAGAAAGAGCATTCTAATTCTCTTATTGCTGCTTGTCGCTACCTCATTCATTTCCTGTAGCATGGAACGGCGACTGGCTGCCAGGTACATCAAGGAAACAAAGCCGGGAGCCATAATGCTCCTGGCACCTGAAGTTGTATACAAAAGCAGTTTCAAGGTACCGCCCATGACCGATTTCAACGCCTTGCCCCAGGAGGTCAGGGACTCCATTACCTATTATAACAGTGATCTGGTGCAGTACAGCGATGATTCGATCTATATCAGTGAATTCATGGAATCACTGATGCGGGGATTCATCTATTTCGGTTACGATGTCTACTATAACCGCGACACCGATAAGTTCCTCAACTCAGGCAATGAAACATCCCTGATCGTCAATGTGGCCCAGATGCAGTTGGAGGAATACATTGAACTGATAAAGGATGAAATAGCCTTTGACCCTGATTCAACCAATGTGGCTGCCATTTACCTCACTGCCATCAACTTCAACAACTGGATAGAAATGACGCGGCTCAACCATGTAAAGACAGAACCTGAACTCCTCTTCAGCACCCAAACAATAACTGATGACCTGACCGGTAATTTCAGATACTACACCCTTACCGGCGGTTTTGATTATGAATATACCATCGACAGTCTCACGGTCAACAACCTCTACTACACGGCCTCAGAGCTCGGTTTCAAGCATGCGCAGTGGCTCTTTGACCATATCATGAATGAATATGTAGCCAGGAATCTCCCCCCCAACATGAAGCAGGAAAAGTTCTTCACTTATGATTTCCGCAACAGGGAACTGAAAAGATTACGCTGGCAACCGTTTACGAAGCTTTGAGGGGCGTTTGTATATCTGGCTTTTCTTTGGTCGGTTCATAGTAAAGCGTTACTGCACCACTACCAAAGGTTTTAGACTTTATGAATTTAAGGAAAATTCTGTCGTTTTATATCTTCAAATAATGGCAAACCGCTGCCTGCAATAAGCGGGTGAACGCAAATCTGAAATTCATCTATCAAATTAAGTTTCAGTAACTGCATAATTAAACTCCGACTGCGTTACTTAACAGGTCAGCGTAATGTTGATGAATTTCATCATCCGGATTTATGGCAGTATGGTCGCAAAACCCATCAAGTGTCATATTGATACCTGCAATTATCTTTCTCATAGAATATAGCGCTGTTATACTGTACTTCCCTTTATAACAATCTCACCAGTCGATTTGTCGCATTGAGTATGGTTAATGCAAGCTCCCGCTTTTTATCATTTTTCCAACTACTATTCTATTCTCAGATTCTATCCTTAACAGATAAATTCCAATTGGTAAATCAGATAAATTGAGTTCTATCTCACAACTTGTATTTGACTGAACCTTAATTATTCGCCCCTGTGAATTTAAAACACTTAATGTATTATTCTTTAATTTCTCTGGCAAAGAAATATGTATCATATCATTTACAGGATTTGGATATATGCTAAGATTATCCATGAATTTTAATTCCGGAGTACTCAGATTAAGGTCATTTTTAATTATTTCTTTCAATGCAAAGTACTTCCAGTTCGTTAATTTACAATGGTTTAGATTTGATGAAAAAGAGAGGACCCCATAACTAATGTATGAATTATCATTCTTTATCTTGATTATTGAACTTCCACTTTCTCCTGGTATACCTGATGCGCCATCAATCATTATACTATTTTCATTGGCAATATCAGCCAAACCATAGCCATAATATAGGGTATCGCCATTATAAGAATTAGGATCAATTTGAGGTAATGAAATTGCTGGATAAGAGAATTTATAAAAAATTCCATCCAACAGGTTAATATCATCTGATTCAAATCCTATACTTACCCATCCTGTATTATCTCCAATAGGATTTTCCAATTCCAATATTGAGAAATCTTTTCCAAAATTCCAGTTTTCAAATATATAAATTCGCTTAACCCAACTACCTTGAAATATAGTATTGAATTCTCCATTGTCAAAAACAGGACTCACATACAAGGAATCATATAATAAAGAATCATGGTTCAAATAAGCGACACAATGACAGGCAGTTAGAACATGTTTTCTACTAATTATACTTCCTGAACAATTGCTCTTTAAAGAATCATTTTCCCATTTAAAAAGCTTTACACTTGTTCTTATAGGAAAATCATTAATATCATATTCTGTCGAGGCTTGTTTTTTTCGAGTGAAGTTACTTCCAGTATAAATGTTTTCTATGGGCACTTCTTCGTTCAAGGTATTTAGATCATTATCAATAGTGCCAATAAAATAATTTGTATGTTGTTCAACAATTGTAGTGTCAAAATCGCTCAAATCAATAGTATCAACTGTTCCGTCAAAAAGATTATACGACAGCATCCTCTGATTTTGACCAATTGCTTTCAAACAAAAAAATAACAAAATGTACGTTAATATCATTCTCATAAAATGGGGATCAAGTAATAGCGTTTTATACATCGTACTCTGATAACAACTCACCAACAATTGCAACTGATGGCAAATGGTGGTCGTGAAATGATTTCGTGCAACATGACTTCATGTTAGGTCTTGCTCCTCGACCATGTGAAGTCTTAGTTGTTAGCAGCAGTTTATTTCATATTTGTCAATACCTTTTCCAAAATCAAATTAAATTCAGTCGGTTTTTCTATCATTGGATAATGTCCGGTTGCAGAGATCGTTTCCACTTGAAAACTATTTTTACAATGGTTTTTCAGTCCAGTTTCGTTTGTTGGGAAACCGTCACTGTTTATCAAGTATAACTTATAATTAAGCTGTTCCAGTCTTTGTGCATCGGTATAAGCGTATTGCATTTGGTTCATAAATATTCCATAACCAATAGCAGAATCGGTATTTGCAATATCAGTTTTTACTCTGTCTTTCACTTCCTTTGAGGTTGTTGGGTGAAAAAGTATCATATCTGCATATTCGGGTGCTGAATTTTTAAAATCTTTTTCAAGCCTAGGAAAAAAGTCGGTCATTTGTTTCATTTGTTCAGGTGTAAATGAAAAGTCAATAAATTTGAAATTGTCAATACCTACAACACCTACTATTTTTGGATTATTGGTTAATGCTATTTGTAACATAATTTCGCCTGCCATTGAATGTCCAATGGTTACCACATTTTTCAGGTTCATTGTGTCAATAAATGCTATTACATCATTGGCATATTCTTCTACAGTCCAGTTGGTTCTTTCTGCTTTGGATTTGCCAAAGCCAGGCAGGTCAATTGCGTAGACATTGTAATTTTTAGAAAAATAATTTACTTGATTTTCCCAATAAGTTCCGTCTATACACCAGCCGTGTATAAACAGAAGTGTTGTGTCACCTTTCCCTTGTTGAAAATAATTGATTTCAACTTGTTTGTCTCTGATTGTGATTTGATTTACTGCCATTCTTTCTTGTGTTTGTGCCTTGCTTACACTTCCTGAAAGTGAATCTTTGGCGATTAAATACTGAATCCATTGTTTTTCCAAGGTGTATTTTGACATACCGTATATGATCTCAAAATTTTCAGGTTCTTTTATCAGTAAAACCAATTTGTCAATACCATATTTATCAACCAGAAACTCAACAATCGTAACAGAAAGTCCATAACCATTCATATTGCCAAATTCCATAACCGATACGGTATCAAGTTGTGACCATGTTGGTGGTGTGTTTGCCATCACACTTGACACTACAATTTTTCGGATATGATCATTAATCTGACCTGCTTCGTATTGTGCATATCCTTCGTTAAGCCATCTTGGCAATGTGGTCCATCCTTTATCTCCACGCGCATAAGAAACCGCTATATGTACAAATTCATGGACAATCACTTGCATTAGTGATTCATAGGTATGAACACTCCCCGGATTCAATGGCGAAACCATCATTAATTCATCTCCATTACACGACCCAACAACCCAGTCAGGTGCATCAGGATAATTAATTGCGACATGAAAGGCCTTAACATTTGGGAAGACTTTCACATTGATTTTTTTGTCAATCTGTATTCCCAAATGCTTCGTAATACGGGAGTAATTATTCTCTAGAGTTAATGCTAGTGAATCTAGAATTTTAATGTCACCATTGGTTGAATAAAAATTAAAATGCTGACTCTCTTTTGCAAAACTCAGGGAGTCGTAATTTTGCCCGATTAATTTTGATATTGTTAAAAACACAAAAATTACTATTGAAAGTAAATTCAAAACTACAGGTCTTGTTTTCATGGTTTTATAGTTTTGTTGTTGTTTTATAATTTAAAATATTCCTTTGACGATCAATAGCATTAATAATCTCTAACTCGTTTTTATAACCTCACCTTAAGTAATGTTATACTTCCCAAAACAGTTGTATAACCTTACTTTTTGGTATTTAATTTTCTTCTGCAATTTAATCTGTACTCATTGACCCTTGCAATATAATAATAATATCTTTTGATTTCGTTAAAATTAGATATAAAAATAGGGAACAAAAAATCATTACCTGTCCCGATTTATCAGGGGCAGGCTACGACATGTCGGGGGGACGGAACCCTTCTCTATGGGGCTGTTGGTAATAACGGAGACGCCAGGCATGGCGTCTATACGATTACGCCCTGAGGTGATTATCATTAAACGGACAACTCATGGACCATCCCTGCCCACAAACCTATTTTTGCCAGTCAAAAAACCTATTGCTCTCAGAACATTCTTTGTTACACTTCCAGCTGTCTTTAAAGATGCTATATAGCGTATAATTTCCTTTTGCCTTGATGCTGGTAAGCTTTCAAATACATGTTTCGCATCCACATTTTGATCAAGGGCTTGTAAAAGTTCGGGATGGGGTTTAATTGTTCTGTCTGTGGGGTCGTATTCAATAGCAATCTCAATTATTTCACCAATGCGTTTAGGAGAATTTGGAAGCATCTTGGTATTAATGTATAATCTCCAATAACCTCTGAATTTCACTAGTGTCTGTTGATGTTTATTATCGTTTACAACAACACTGACTGGGATATGTCCTTTGTCTTTGCCAGCTTGGGTGAATATTTCCTTGAGTATTTGTTCAGGCACAAATACGAATGGGTTTATTCCAATAATATCCAATGGGGCTTTAAATTTGTGCATTTCTTAGTCTAATTTCGGTAGACATGCGCCTTCGTAAGTTAGAATTCGAGTTTATTACTTTTTATATTGGTAATGACCGATAATTTTAAATTCAAACAAGCTTTTACCCTTGCCTTGAATACGGCGCAGCCGTCAAGTCTGCAAAGTCCTTTTTCAGGTATTTGAAGTATCCGGCAACGGCAATCATTGCGGCATTGTCAGTGGTGAACTGGAAGTCAGGTATAAATACTTTCCAACCATTGTTCTGTTGCTCCAGGATGGCATTTCGTAGTCCGCTATTGGCTGAGACTCCGCCGGCGATGGCAACTTGCTTTATGCCGGTTTGCTTTACTGCCAGAATCAGTTTCTTCATCAGCGTTTCTACTATGGCATGCTGTATGGATGCACACAGGTCGGCAAGATTTTTTTCAATAAAGTCGGGATCCTGTTTCAAATGATCACGTACCAGGTATAGGAATGATGTCTTTAAGCCGCTGAAACTGTAATCGAGTTCCTGAATATTGGGTTTGGCAAACCTGAATGCCTTGGGGTTTCCTTCTTTCGCGTATTTATCAATGAGTGGTCCGCCCGGATATGGCAGACCCAGTATCTTTGCCGCCTTATCAAAGGCTTCGCCGGCAGCATCATCAATGGTACGGCCTATGATCTGCATGGAAAAGTGGTCGTTAAGCTGAACTATTTGTGTATGTCCGCCCGATACGGTGAGGCATAGGAACGGGAACTCCGGAACGTCCCTTGGCTTTTCAGGATCCGTAATAAAGTGCGCCAATACATGGGCTTCCATGTGATTCACTTCAATCAAAGGGATATTAAGGGCATAGGCGAACGACTTTGCAAAGGATGTACCCACCAACAATGAGCCCAATAGCCCGGGGCCTCTGGTGAACGCTACGGCGGATAACTGTTCCTTGGTAATGCCGGCCTTTTTGAGGGCTGTTTCAACAACCGGGATGATGTTTTGCTGATGGGCCCTGGAAGCCAGTTCAGGTACGACTCCGCCAAATGAGGTATGTACTGCCTGATTGGCAATTACATTTGAACAGATGGCCGTTTCCCTGAGTACTGCTGCCGATGTGTCATCACATGATGATTCAATGCCAAGAATATAATTCACTTATTTTTGTTATTATGAAGATAATACAAGTTATTTTCTGAATTTTGCAGGTTATAGCATAATTTTTGGTGCCACTTCTATAAAAATCAGGCAAAGTTATTAAAAAGTACGTTTACATACCCGTTCTTATCCTTGTTGCCCTGGCCGGCAATCTGTTATGCCTATACCTGATTTTCAGAAGTCCGCAGGTGCAGACCCGTTTGGTTCAAAGATCGGCTGCCTGGCTTTCAAAAGAGTTGAACACGAAGGTCAGCATTGGCGGATTCCGCATTTCATGGTTCATGGATGTTTTGATTGATGATGTGCTGATTGAAGATCAGCAACGGAAAACTTTGCTGAAGAGTTCTTCCATGATGGTGGATGTTGACAAGATAGATATCAGGAACAGGTTTCTGAGCATTAATGATATAAGCATTGGTAAAGCTGAAGTTAACCTCCAAAAATACCTTACTGATTCAACCTTTAATTTTTCATTCCTGGCCGATTACTTCAGGGGGGAATCCAAACCATCAGCATCGGCTCCAGGCAAATGGCGGATAGTATTGAAAGGGATGGCACTGGAAAACAGTTCCTTCGTTTTCAACAATGAACATAAGCCTGAAAAGGTGGGTATGATCGACTACAATCACCTTGCCTTGTCGGACGTAAATCTGGAAGGGGGTAATTTTAATTTTGCAGGCGACAGCATTGATCTGGATATCCAGAATCTGTCGGCCAGGGAGCGTTCGGGTTTCACGTTGCTGGGCATGAAAGGCAAGATAAAGGTGGGCAAGGGTCAAATAGCAGCAAACGATCTTCATATAAGCACACTGGGAAGTGACCTGCATGCGGACATCAAATTTTTATTCAACGACCTGAGATCATTCAATAACTTCATCGATAGCGTACGGATTGAATCAAAATTCAGCCCTTCACATCTGGACATCAATGAGATAAGATATTTTACCCAAGAGGTTTCGGGAATGGAAAACCTGCTGCATTTTGAAGGAATTATAAAGGGCAGGGTCTCATCACTCAAGGCCAGGGACTTTACCTTTGATTTCGGCAACAACTCTACCTTCAACGGCGAAATAACCATGGATGGGCTTCCTGATATTCAGGAAACATTCATTCACCTTAAGGTAAGGGAGTTCTCAACCGACTATTATGACCTGGCCAATATAAGGTTGCCCGGCAATAAACAGCTTGCCCTGCCCGAAGAGGTAAAGAACATTGGGCCGGTTGTTGTAAAGGGATTCTTTACCGGCTTTATCTACGATTTTGTTTCATCGGCCGATTTCTTTACCGGAGTGGGAAAGCTGGAGACCGATATCAGCCTGCAAACCGGCATGAAGAACTCTATAAAGTACAATGGACAGTTCAACCTGGTGGAATGGGATCTTGGAAAAACATTCAACATCAGCGACAAGGCAGGAACCATAAATCTCATCTCATCGGTAAACGGTGAAATGCGCAATAAAAAACACAACAACCTGAAGGTTGACGCCCTCATTGGGAAAGTAATCCTGCTCAATAATGAATTCAACGATATACGCATCAACGGGAATCTGATTGACCGGTTGTTCAATGGTGACCTGACCATGAAGGATGAGTTGGCAAACCTCGACTTCAGGGGAGTGATTGACCTTACAGAGAGCATCCCAATGATGAACTTCACCGCAACACTTCAGGATGCTTATCTAAGCAAACTCAACCTATGGGAGCATGACTCCACCGTTCGCGTTTCAACCAAAATGGACTTGAACTTCAAGGGATCAAATATTGACAACCTGCTTGGATATCTGCATTTTGACAGCACCACCCCTGTCTCTTATACACATCTCCGAGACCACG
>JAEYXG010000351.1 GCA_023428585.1 Bacteroidota bacterium | reverse complement strand
GTTCCTGCCAAGGCTGATAAGAAAGCCACAAAAGCTGATAAGAAGGAAGATAAGAAAGCTGAAAAGAAAGCCACAAAGAAGGCTGAAAAGAAAGCTGAAAAAATTATCAAGAAAGAAAAGAAGGCAGCTAAAAAAGCAAAAAAAGCCGATAAGAAAGCAAAAAAGGCCGATAAGAAGAAATAATCTCATATCGGAATTATTAGATAATGTAGGGATAGAAAACTATCTATCCCTACATTATTTTTTATTATTTAGTGTTGTTTTTATATCTTGATATCTACATTTAATTTTTACTTTTGCAATCGATTGCAACAATAGGCAATTTCCAACTTCATTTGTTTACGCTTTATCCATTTTTAATAAATTATAATCCTTATGAGCAATAATTCCAGCAGCTTGACCACAGCTAGTAACACAACCATTGACTTATCAGTATATGGTATAAAGAATGTTGAACACATTTATTACAATCCTTCATACGAGGTGCTCTTCGAGCATGAAATGAGCCAAGACCTCGAAGGTTTCGAACGTGGAGTACTTACAAACCTGGGTGCAGTTTCAGTTGATACAGGCATTTTTACAGGTCGTTCTCCTAAAGATAAGTATATAGTTTATGATGAGACCAGCAAAGATAATGTATGGTGGTCAACAATTGGCAAGAACGATAACCGCCCAATTACACCTGAAATATGGAAGCATCTGAAATCATTGGTTACCGATCAACTATCAGGTAAAAAACTTTATGTTGTTGATGCTTATGCAGGTGCTAATCGTGAAACGCGCCTGAATGTCCGTTTTATCATGGAAGTTGCATGGCAGGCTCATTTTGTCAAGAATATGTTCATCAGACCTTCGGAAGAAGAACTCAAGAACTTCAAGCCCGACTTCATTCTAATAAATGGATCAAAAACGGTAAACCCTCAATGGCAGGAACAAGGGCTTAACTCAGAAAACTTTGTGGCTTTCAACCTGACTGAACGCATGCAGGTTATTGGCGGCTCATGGTATGGTGGTGAAATGAAGAAGGGTATTTTCTCCATGATGAACTATTATTTACCACTTCAGCATGTGGCCTCCATGCATTGCTCAGCAAACATGGGCAAAGATGGCGATGTTGCCATATTCTTCGGACTTTCAGGTACCGGTAAAACAACCCTGTCGGCCGACCCAAAGCGTGCTTTGATTGGCGATGATGAGCATGGATGGGATGATGACGGAGTTTTCAATTTTGAAGGTGGATGTTATGCCAAATGCATAAACCTGAGCAAGGAAAATGAACCCGATATTTATAATGCAATTCGTAGGGATGCATTATTGGAGAATCTGGTAGTTCTGCCGGATGGTACTGTTGATTTCGCTGATGGTTCAAAGACAGAGAACACACGTGTATCCTATCCGATCTATCATATTGAAAATATAGTAAAACCTGTATCAAAAGGCGGGCATGCTACTAAAGTGATATTCCTTACTGCCGATGCATTCGGAGTATTGCCTCCGGTTTCATTACTCACACCCGAACAGACAAAGTATCACTTCCTATCGGGCTTTACAGCAAAACTGGCAGGCACTGAAAGAGGCGTAACAACACCGCAACCTACATTCTCTGCGTGCTTCGGGAATGCATTCCTTACTCTCCATCCTACCCGCTATGCGGTTGAATTGGTAAAAAGAATGGAACATAGCGGTGCCAAGGCCTATTTGGTAAATACAGGCTGGAATGGAACCGGTAAACGCATTTCAATCAAGGATACCAGAGCTATTATTGATGCCATATTAGATGGCTCAATAGATAAAGTTCCAACAAAGCATATTCCTTACTTCAATTTGGAGGTTCCTTTGGAACTGCATGGTGTAAATACGGATATTCTTGATCCACGCAATACCTATAGTCCGGCTGAACAGTGGGATTCAAAAGCGAAGGATCTAGCAAAGAAGTTCATTGACAACTTTGAGAAATATACCGACAATGAGGAAGGAAAGAGCCTGATTGCTGCTGGTCCTCAATTGTAGTCATCATGGATTGTCGCAAGGGATGTGCTGCCTGCTGCATTTATCCTTCTATAAGTACTCCTCTACCCGGGATGCCTGAAGGTAAGCCAGCCATGTACCCCTGTCCCCATTTGTCAGATGAGAAACTTTGCAACCTCTTTGGGAAAAATCAACGCCCTAAAGTGTGTATTGGTTTTAAGCCGGAAAAATGGATATGTGGTGATTCAGTAAAGGAAGCTGCGACGAATTTTAGATGGCTTTTGGAGCCTTAGTTCATTCCTGAATATAAATAATATTATAATTGTCAATCAAATATTTGATTTTTGCTGTTTTCTGGCTATATTTGTACTGCTAAACAATTAATAACAATTTATTATGCCTTCCGGTAAAGTTAAATTTTTCAATGAGCGTAAAGGCTTCGGCTTCATTGTTGACGATGAAACCCAACACGATGTTTTTGTTCACGCAACAGGACTGACAGAAAAAGTAAGTGAAAACGACCTGGTAACCTATGAAGTTACCGAGGATAAGAGAGGCAAAAAGGCCGTAGATGTGAAGAAAATATAGTCAGGAATTTATTAGTCTTTGCACAAGAGCTTCCTTTTAATAAGGAGGCTCTTTCTTTTAACTATTTTGCGCCGCATTCCAATAAGGATTCATTGAATATTTAAGTCATTTATTAATTCCTGCCACTTTAATCACTCAGTGATGATG
>JAEYXG010000295.1 GCA_023428585.1 Bacteroidota bacterium | reverse complement strand
GTTGGTGGCACTTGATACAAAGGTTACTTCTTCCACCGTCTGCCTGGCAGTCAATAGTAACTGTACCACCCCACATGGTCATAGGAACAGGTGCAACTGTTGTAAGTGCCAAATCACCAACTGCGTAGGTGGTATGTAGTGCACTATGGCATGTTGAACAAGTAATTTCACCATAAGCTGCATCAGGAGCAACGAAATAATCGTTTACATACTTGTTTGTTGCAGGATTCAGTGTAAAGGTAGCCGGCGTGTTATTGGTGCATACATATTTGTAAGCTTCTGATAAGTGGCAAGGACCACATGTTGTACTTCCTGCCTCTTCAAATGCGGCTTCTCCGTACATGTGTTTGGAAAGTTCATATTGTGTTGCAGCCAATTCAATACCTTCAGGGCTATGGCACTCAATACAGGTTGCGGTTCCGTCAGTACCATCGGCACCTGCAGCTCCATCAACACCATCTTTTCCGGCTGGTCCTTCTTTTGTACATCCGGTGAGAAGGCTTCCTGCCATCATTAACCCTAGGCCAAGTGTGAATAAAAACGTTTTTCTTTTCATAAGCAATTTTTGTTTTGTGTTTGTGTGTGTGAATTTTAGTTGTGAGTTTCATGATAACCATTAATCATACTTTTGAAGTTTGATCCAACAGTATGGCCAATGGTGCAAAAATAAACGTGAATAATTAAAAACAGCGAAACCAGAAATCCTAACATAGCATGAAATAAACTTGTTAGGGTAATACCTCCAAACTGGAATAACCGTGTTACAATGAATTCAGGGAACAAGAGTGCCCATCCTGTAACAAAAATGAAGGGTAAGGCAACATACATAATTAATATGTAGGTCAGTTTCTGAATTGGGTTGAATTTCCGTTCTTCATTGATTTTAAATGGAGCCGGTTCACCAATAAACATGCCGTATGAATAATATCTGGCTTGCTGCATAATTTCTTTGAAATAGCCTTTTATTCTTTGTCTGTAATACTTGCCATTACCTGTTGTAAGATTGCCAATGATAAATGCCAGATAAGAAACAGTTAGAAGGATACCGCATAGATTGTGTAGTGAAACTGCAATATCGAAGCGAATGAATGGTGATTCGGCACTTGCATATTGCATACTCACTCCTGTAAAGATAAGCAGTAGGCATAATAGTGCATTTGAAAGATGCCACAGCCTTACCCAAACCGGATATAAATAGACTTTATTTGCTTGCATTTGAAGTTGATTTACGAGTTCTGAAATATGCATGTACTGCTATTGCCAATAGAGTCAATCCGAAGACTACTATGCTGGCTATATTAAGAAAATAATTACGGTTAGCGCTGATCAGGTAAGCCTGATTCATGATTATACCATTGTAAAAACCTGCTTCATTCCTTTGCTGTGCAACTTCGTGCTTGTATAATGATGAAACAAGTATGGAATTTGTGGAATGGCATTTTACGCAATCATTGATAGCTTGAGAACTTGGTTTGATCATGTGCGCAACCATAATACTGTCATTCTGCTCAGCATGGCAATCAATGCATCTTACTTTCTTAAAATGAAGTGCCTGATTTGGTAACCAGTCATGTTTGTCAATTAATATGGGTAATTCTTTTTCAGTCAGGTCACTGAATTTGATTTCATTTCCATGGCATTGCAAACACATTTCATTATCAACAGCTACCCTATCAACGATAGGAATGTCCTTTGATAGCTTATAATAATGAGGATTATGACAGCTCCAACAGCTGAAGTCATCTCCAAGTACTTGGGCGTGCACGCTTTTGCCATATTCTTCTTCTATTGTTTCAAACTTGAAACTGGCATAAGCTTCATCACCACCATGGCAATCAAGACAGGCATAATCGCTTTCAAACTTTACACTAACCGGGTGAGGTGTTATTTCATAATCAGAAGAATGGCAGTCGGTACATTTGAACATTCCATGGGTTGAACCTGCCAATTGAACCGGATCGATACGCAGTTCACGGTACATACTAAGCTTTACCTCGTCACCCGATGCAGTATCACTTAATGTATAATGGGCACCGCCATGGCATTCAAGGCATTGCAGGCTTTCTTCAGAAAGCTGCGTTGCCTTTTCCTGAGAGACTACTGAAAAGACTGAGAAAAACACTAATAGTATACCGGTAACTAAAGCTATGGTAAACTGTTTGCCGGTTATTAATCGTTTGATCATTTTAAGAGTCTTTAACAAGTTGTTTTTATTTTCCATCAAATAGAGCCTTCTCTTTTTGAAGGCCCTATTCAATGGTTAATTTAAATTTATTTTTTCATATTGCGCATGTAGTAAACTACTGCCCATCTGTCGTTTTCGTCAGTGATCTTTTTCTCAAAGTTTGGCATCTCACCTCGTCCAACAAACGACTGATAGTAAATTTCACCATCTGTCTGTGCCTGGAAGCCTTTTGATGAGAAATCACCGGTACTTGTTTTCATGCTTGCGGCCTTTGGACCATCGCCCAAGCCTTTGGCACCATGACAAGCTTTGCAATGTTTATTGTAAAGCTCTTTACCTTCTGCATTAATACTGGCATCACCTGCTTTAATGGTGCTTTTCATGGTTTTATACTTTGCCGGTATGTTCCAAGGTTCACCCGGTTTTTGTGCCATTGACATCATGGTAACGGTAAATGCTATTACACTACCAAGTAATACGAGTTGTTTCATTGTTTTTTTCATTGTGTTCATTATTTATTATTAATGCTTATTAATTAGAAACTCCATAAACGGGTAACATTCAATCCAATCAAGATGCCTCCATCAAAAAAGTCATTCTGATTAAACATTATGTTCTCCTGTGGAATTATATTCTGAGCTGATCCTATATACATATGGAATGCATGGGTGCTTGTTGATACTTCCCAGCCTATGCAGATATTCGGTTTTGAATCAAGTATCGTTACATCTCTTTGTTCGGAAATTGATTGAATTTCTAATGGGAAATCACCTGATACGATAATAGAGCTTTGTGGTGAGAATTTGAATCTGCCGGCGGCTGATATTGCAATCCTATCATGGTCTAGTGTATCAACTATATGAGCGTTGTAGTGTGTAAATGAAGGGGCAATCTGTAATGAAAATTTATCGTTGAATCTTCTTGAAAAGATAATCTGTGAAAAATATGACATCCTGTTTGAGAATTTATAATCAGGACCCCACTTCTCGTCTGCACTTCCGTCTATACCTATTACTTCATATAATGTAATGGTTAAAGGAATGGAATTTGACCTGGTCTGCTGCAACAGGTTGTACTTGGCCTGTATATCTTGCATTTTGTTGTATTTGGTAGTCCCAATTCCAACCATCAGGTTATTCAGAATGCTAAAGTTTAGTCCAAGTCTGATGTTTGATGGAGCCCAGATTCCATAAAGGTCTGAGATGCCATTATCCATAGTTCCAAATCTGTGCTGGATAATCATTTCC
>JAEYXG010000228.1 GCA_023428585.1 Bacteroidota bacterium | reverse complement strand
GCCATATTCATATCGTATATTGCCATTTTCTCACAAATGATCAACCCTATCAAAGCCCTGAGCACTGCCGCCTATAATATTCAAAAGGGGGCTGCCTCGGTTGAGCGCATTGAACAGATTCTGAATGCTGAAGAGGTTATCACCCAAAAGGAGAATGCCATAGCCATCAAGGAATTCGGCGAGAAGATAGAGTACCGTAATGTTAGCTTCAAGTATCAGCAGGATGAGGTCCTGTCTGATATCAATCTTACGGTAGAGAAAGGCAGGATGATTGCACTCGTGGGTGCATCAGGCAGTGGCAAATCTACCATGGTTGACTTGTTGCCCCGTTTTTATGATGTTACGAAAGGTGAAATCCTAATCGATGATATTCCAATCAAAGACCTGGTAATCACTGATCTGCGAGCCCTTATGGGTATTGTATCCCAGGAAACCATATTATTTAACGGCACTGTTTTCGACAATATAGCCTTTAGTATGACCAATGTAAGCCTTGAAGAGGTTATTGCAGCGGCAAAGGTAGCCAACGCCCATGATTTCATAATGCAGATGCCCGATGGTTACCAAACAAATATTGGTGACAGGGGTATAAAGATGTCGGGCGGTCAGCGTCAGAGGTTGAGCATAGCACGTGCTGTGCTCAAGAATCCACCGGTGCTGATTCTGGATGAAGCCACCTCGGCACTTGATACCGAGTCGGAGAGACTGGTACAGGAGGCATTGGTTAATTTGATGAAGAACCGCACTTCAGTGGTCATAGCCCACCGCCTCTCAACGGTTCAGTTTGCTGATGAGATTGTTGTATTGCAGAATGGACATATTGTAGAAAGAGGAAACCATATTGATCTTTTGGGTAAAGCCGGTGTTTATAAAAGACTCCATGATTTACAGTCGTTTGAATAGCAGTTACATAATTAATGATTAACACCTTGTCTGATGATAGAACAGATCAAGAAAACAGCAAGAGCACTCCTGCCGGAGTTAATTGGAATAAGAAGGCATCTACACCGTAACCCTGAGTTATCGATGCAAGAGGAGAAGACTTCTGCCTTCATTGCTGCAAAACTGGAGGAATATGGCATTGAATATACCAGGGGTATAGCTGTACATGGCATTGTGGCTTTGATAAAAGGAAGAAACCCGGGTAAGCAAAGCATTGCACTTCGTGCAGATATGGATGCCTTGCCTATTGTGGAGGAGAATGCTTCAGAATATTGCTCCACTGTGTCCGGGGTAATGCATGCATGCGGCCATGATGTTCATATGACCTGTCTTTTGGGAGCGGCAAAGATGCTGCAACAGTTCAGAAATGAATTTGAAGGTACAATAAAGCTGCTGTTTCAGCCATCAGAAGAACAGTTTCCCGGCGGCGCCTCCATGATGATCAAGGAGGGGGCTCTCAATAATCCTGAACCGGATCAGATGTTTGGTCAGCATGTTCTGCCTTCCCTACAGGCGGGAAAAATCGGACTAAAACCGGGGAAATATATGGCCTCAACCGATGAGATTTACCTTACCGTAAAGGGTAAGGGTGGACATGGAGCCACACCCGATCTGAATGTTGATCCTGTGCTGATTGCAGCTCATATTCTGGTATCTCTGCAACAGATCATTAGCCGTGATAAAAATCCCGTATTGCCCGCCGTTCTTTCATTTGGCAGGTTTATTGCTGAAGGACGCACCAACATCATTCCATCAGAAGCCAAGATGGAGGGCACTTTACGCACTTTTGATGAGAAGTGGCGTGCCGAAGCTCACATCAAGATCACCAGGATGGCTAAAGGCATTGCCGAAAGTATGGGTGGAACTTGTGAAGTCTTTATTGATAAGGGATATCCCTATCTTGTAAATGATGATATAGTAACAGCTCATACCAAGAAAGCTGCAATTGAATACCTGGGTCAGGAAAATGTTGTGGATCTCGATATGCGCTTGACTGCGGAGGACTTTGCCTATTATACCCAGTTGGTACCTTCATGCTTTTATAGACTGGGTACAGGAAACGAAAGCAGGGGCATTGTCCATAACCTGCATACTCCTAAGTTTGATGTGGATGAGACAAGCTTGGAAACTGGTGCCGGTTTTATGGCCTACTTGGCTCTTTCAGCTTTAATCAACAGTTAATACCTGTTCTTCAGGCTGTTACCGCAGGTAACTTGTGGTGAGTATTCTTATACAGCTTAGGTGAGCCTGAAATATTGCTTGATTTCCCTGATCACCCCATTGTCGTTGTTGTGGTGTTTGGTGATATAACGGGCTGATTTGAAAAGGTCAGGGTGTGCATTCTTCATGGCATAACTTACACCTGCCACTTCAAGCATTTCCAGGTCGTTCAAATAGTCGCCAAAGGCCATTACCTCTTCAGCTTTAGCGTTGCAGTGTTTCATGATCTCCTGCAATGCCGAGCCTTTAGTTGCGGTTGTGCTTGTAATGTCAAGAAATATCTTTCCACCGATGGCTACACGACAACGCGGGTGCATATCATCATAATAGGGAAGACTGTTGACTTCAGAACCCGGAAAATCACACATGGTAAACTTCAGCGTTACATCGTCAACCATAGTAAGATCATCAACAATCTGAAGTTTACTGTAGTATTTCCCGATCTCGTTGAGCAGCTCATCATGGCTATTTTCAATCCAGGCTGAATTCCTGCCGCATAGTATTGGCCACGCATTTTCAATCATTCTTCCTCTCATGATCAATTCATTGGTCAGCTCCTTGTCAAGAGGATTCAAATGTATCAACTCAGGGCCCTTCATTGCTATGGCTCCATTTTCAGCGATTATGTAGACATCGTCGATTATTTCGCTGAATTGATCAGCAATGGTATAATATTGCCGGCCACTGGCCAATACCCATGTTATTTTTTCCTTACGGAAGTGTTTTTCGAGCTCCCTGAACTCCAAGGGTACCTGCTTTTCGTCATTAAGCAGAGTGCCGTCGAGGTCAGTGACTATAAGCCTTATCATTTGATGGTTTGTGGTAGTTTCAAAATTACTGTTCATAAGTTTTGCAAAGTGACAACAAAAAAATGATCTGTAGGCCGGTACTCTGAGTAAAGATTTTTAATAATTGTTAAATCATGGGTAAATGATAACTGAATGACCCTAACTTAATCCTTAAGTTGTCTCAACTCCAGTGCAGGTCCAGTGCAGGTCGTGTTCAGCTCCAGTAAATCAAGGTATTTACTGGACCTGCACTGGAGTTGAACTGGAGTTGCACTGGACCTGAAAATAATTAATCCCTAATGGATTCATCATTGCGATGGCAACGCAACCAGGTAACTGATTGGTTATTGACTTATCACCGGCGGGTAGAAATGGAGAATTTGAATGACCATAAGGTAGAGATAATGCCTGGAGCCTTCTATGGAAAAAGGGGTGGCAAGTTGTGCATTGTGAATAATTGCCCTAAATTTGGAGAATTGACTTAACGGCTTAAACGACAATAAAGAGACGCACATGTGCAATAATGCAGGACCAGAGGATTACAAGGCAATCATTGATAAAACGGTTGGTGTCGTGAAGGAACATCTCAAGGATGCTGAAGGTGGACACGATTGGT
>JAEYXG010000217.1 GCA_023428585.1 Bacteroidota bacterium | reverse complement strand
GTATGGTATGCTATGGAATCAGCCAACAAACCAGTACTTTGGATCGCCGGTGGAATCGACAAAGGAAATGATTATTCCAAAATACTTCAATTGGTTAAAGATAAGGTGAAGGCAATCATTTGTATCGGTATTGATAATACCAAAATCATTGACGCTTTCAGAAATGCAATCCCTGAAATATACGAATCATCATCTATGGAAGAAGCGGTTAACACAGCCTATTCAATCGCAATTAAAGGTGATCAGGTTTTAATGTCTCCAGCATGTGCCAGCTTTGATCTTTTTGAAAATTATGAGGATAGGGGTAATAAATTCAAACAAGCTGTACTAGGTCTATAAATTCTAAAAATGAGCTCAATACTGAAAAATATAAAAGGTGATAGGGTAATATGGGTAGTAGTGGCTATTCTATCCATATTCTCAGTTCTGGCGGTATACAGCTCAACCGGCACTCTAGCTTACAAGTACCAGTCGGGCAACACTGAATATTACCTTATTAAACATTTCGGCATATTGGTTTTGGGGCTATTCCTGATGTATCTTGCTCATCTGATTCCTTACAAGTACTATGCCCGCATATCACAATTGGCAATTTACTTAAGTGTTCCATTACTGCTATTTACTTACTTTTTTGGCACTAATCTAAATGAAGCAAGCAGATGGTATACCCTTCCGCTAATAAACATCACATTTCAACCATCTGATCTGGCGAAGCTGGCCCTTATAATATATGTTGCACGATTACTTTCAAAAAAGCAGGAAAACATACAAGATCTGAAAAAGGGATTTATTTCAATTATGGCTCCGGTGGTTGGAATTACAATTTTAATTCTACCTTCCAATTTTTCCACAGCTGCCATGATCTTCACCACCTGTTTGGTTCTTATGTTTGTTGGCAGAATCAGGATTAAATATATCCTGCTCCTGGTGCTTGTTGGAATTGTTTCTTTTGCGCTCTTGATACTAATAGCCACGAATTCTCCAAAACTTGGTGGGCGTTTTGGCACATGGCAAACCAGAATTGAAAGTTTTACAAGTGGCGACAGCGAGGCGAATTACCAGGTTGAACAAGCCAAGATAGCCATAGCAAGTGGGGGTATATTTGGCAAAATGCCTGGCAACTCTGTTCAAAAGAACTTCCTGCCTCACCCCTATTCCGACTTTATCTTTGCTATCATAATAGAAGAATTCGGACTTTTAGGTGGCATCCTTGTTGTTCTGCTTTACCTCATATTGCTGTTCAGGGCTATAAAAATTGTAATTAAAAGTCAACGAAACTTTGCGGCCTTTCTCACTTTTGGCGTGGCTTTTAGTCTGGTATTTCAGGCTATGACCAATATGATGGTCGCTGTGAATTTACTTCCGGTTACCGGACAAACCCTACCCCTAATAAGTATGGGTGGAACTTCAATTTGGTTTACCAGTATTTCAATAGGTATAATTTTAAGTGTGAGCAGAGAAATCGAGGCATCGAATGATGCTAACCCGGATGAATTAAAAACAGAAGCCAATGTCAGTATCTAAATTGAAAATCATTATTAGTGGCGGAGGTACCGGAGGGCATATTTTCCCGGCAATAGCCATTGCCGACGCACTCAAGATACTGCAACCAGATATTGAAATACTTTTTGTTGGTGCTCTTGGAAGAATGGAAATGGATAAAGTCCCTGCTGCCGGCTATCCTATAAAAGGATTGTGGATCAGTGGACTCCAAAGAAGTCTTACACTAAAGAACCTTACTTTCCCAATAAAACTGATTCATAGCACTTTCAATGCCCGAAAAATTATCAAGGAATTTAAACCACATGTTGTTGTTGGCGTTGGCGGATATGCAAGCGGACCTACACTCAGGGCAGCTGCTAGCCTGGGGATTCCTACAATTCTACAGGAGCAAAATTCATATCCCGGTATTACAAATAAGCTTTTAGCCAATAAAGCAAACTTTATTTGTGTTGCATATCAAGGAATGGAGAAGTTCTTCCCAAAAGAAAAGTTAATAATTACCGGTAATCCTGTTAGAAAGGAAATCGCTGGCAGTAATTGCTCAAAAGAAGATGCAATCAAGCACTTTAATCTTGATCCCGATAAACCGGTTGTACTTTCAGTTGGAGGAAGCTTGGGTGCACTAACATTGAATAAAAGCATTGAAGCAGGAATAACTGAATTTAATAAGGCAGGTGTGCAGGTAATTTGGCAAACCGGCAAACTATTCTACGAAATCGCTTTTGAATCAGTGAGGAAACATAATGCAAAGGGAATTATCCCTATGGCCTTCATCAATAATATGGATATTGCCTATTCAGCTGCAGATATTGTTATCTCAAGAGCCGGTGCTATTGCCATATCGGAACTTTGTGTTAGGTCATTGCCATCAATTCTTGTTCCTTCACCAAATGTAGCTGAAGACCATCAAACACGAAATGCCATGGCACTTGTTTCATCCGATGCAGCTATAATGATTGCTGATGAAGCAGCAAGTGCAAACCTTGTTGAGACGGCAATCCGGCTATCTTCCGATAAAACGCAACAAGAAAAGCTGTCAGCCAACATTTCTAAACTTGGCTTCACCAACGCAGCAGAAGAGATCGCTCAGATAGTTATTAATTGTGCCAATACAAAAAATGCAATAAAATCATGAAACCGGAAACGTTACATAGAATTCACTTTCTTGGTATTGGAGGCATTGGCATGAGTGCTCTCGCACGTTACCTGAATTCGGCAAAAGTAAAGATTACCGGATATGATAAAACACCCACCGCACTAACTGAGGAACTTGAAAAAGAAGGAATTCCCATTCACTTTGAGGATAAACCTGATATCATAACCAAAGACATCGAATTGATAATCTACACACCGGCAATTCCTAAAGATCTTAATGAACTAAAGGAGGCTCAGAAGCTTGGAATATCAATAATGAAAAGGTCGCAGTTACTCGAATTGATAACAGAGAATCATTCAACACTTGCTGTGGCCGGAACACATGGCAAAACGACTGTTTCAACAATGCTGGCACATATATTGTATTCTTCCAGGATAGGTTGTACCGCTTTTCTGGGAGGAATTGCCAAAAATTATAATAGTAATTTACTCTTAAATCATTCAAGTGATTGTATGGTTGCAGAGGCTGATGAATTTGACCGCTCCTTTCTTAAGCTACACCCCCGGCTAGCTGTTATTACATCAACAGATGCTGACCATCTGGATGTTTATCAAAATCACGAAAATCTACTGGCATCATTTGCTGAATTCGTTACCAATGTTGATGAGAATGGATATCTGCTTATAAAAGCAGGAATATCACTCCCATTAAGAGAGACATGCAACATTAAAAAATTCACGTATTCATTATCCCCCGGCGCTGATTTCTATATCACTGATTAAATACTCAGGGAGGGTAGATATCAATTCAATTTGCATACTCCTGATTCAATTATCAAAGGTTTTTATCCTTTATTACCCGGGCTCTTTAATGTTGAAAATGCCATTGCAGCAGCTTCTGCCTCATATCTATATGGCGTTGACACAGAAACCATCGTTAATTCAATCAATAACTTTATTGGTGTAAAGCGACGTTTTGATCATAGAATAATCAAGAAGGATTTCCTATTTATAGATGATTACGCCCATCATCCTGAGGAATTGATTGCATGTATCAATTCAGTAAGAAATATTTATCCTGAACGAAAAATAACCGGAATATTTCAACCCCATCTTTACTCTAGAACCAGGGATTTTGCACAAAGCTTTGCCCGAAGCCTATCGTTGTTAGACAAATTGATTCTTTTGGAAATTTATCCGGCAAGAGAGCTTCCCATTGAAGGCATAAATTCACAAATGTTGCTTGATATAACACCTGTTAAAAATAAGATTCTACTGCAGAAGGAAGCGGTATTAACCTATTTAAAAGACAATAAACCTGACATATTATTAACCTTGGGTGCCGGTGACATTGATAAACTGGTACCTGAAATTGAAGAATTATTTAAATAAAAGTAAGTAAACAAACATCTCTTTACCTTATAGAATCAGATGATGAAAAAAATTGCAAGCATACTCATTATTATCCTTCTGGCTTGTGGGGTTATATTCCTGTTTGTGTTTGCCAACCAAAAACAAAACGAGGTTCTCTGCAGTGAATTCATTATTAACATTGATTATGGCAATGCACCTCAATTAATTACCAAGTCAACAATAAGACAACAAATAACTGAAGCCGGAATCAGGATCAAGGGTCAGCCGGTTGAGGGAATCCCTGTCAAAAAATTGCATCAATTACTTGCCAAGAATCCATACATAAAAAAAGCTACAATCTCAATTAACGTAAACGGGGTGGTAAAAGCCAACATATTGCAGAGAGACCCTCTGATTCGAGTCATGGATCAGGATTTCAATCAATGCATTATTGACCGGGAAGGCCACAGAATGCCGGTTAATCCATTTTTTCCTGTGAGATTAAAAGTTGCAAATGGAAACATAAGAAGCCTGAAAAAAAGCAAAATAGACACCGTAATGAATGAATCAGGGCGTGGTTATACATTAGTAAAGGCATTACCTCCTGATTTGGAGAAAATCCATAAGATTGCAAGTAAGCTCGAAGAAGACACATTGACATCAGCACTGATTGAACAGATATATTTTAATGACATGAGGGAAATAGAACTTGTTCCAAAAGTGGGCGATCAGTTAATTATTCTTGGTGACACAACATCTCTCAATGAAAAATTGAGAAATCTGAGAATATTCTACTCTGAAGGAATGAGGAATTTAGCATGGAATAACTATAAGGTAATTAACCTAAAATATAAAAATCAAGTTGTTTGCTCTAAATAAGAAAATATATGGAATCTTCTGAAATAATTGTGGGTCTCGACATTGGAACAACCAAAATTGCTACCATTGTTGGACAAAAAAATGAAAATGGGAAAATTGACATATTGGGATTCGGACGTACCGACTCTATAGGGGTTAAGAGGGGTGTTGTCGCTAATATTGAAGATACTGTTCAAAGTATTATTGGGGCAGTCAAAGAGGCAGAAGCCAGGTCAAATTCCAATATAGTAACAGTAAATGTAGGTATTGCAGGACAGCATATAAAGAGCATTCAGTATCGGGGTTCAATTATCAGGCCTAACAGTGAAATTGAAATTAGTCAGGAAGACATTGATGGATTGACTGAGAGCATGTACAAGCTGGCTATGAATCCGGGGGAAGAGATTATTGAGGCTATCCCACAAGAGTATACTGTTGATGGTGAACCAGGGATCAAACAGCCCAAAGGAATGCTTGGCCACACCCTCGAAGCAAACTTCCATATCATTACAGGTCAAACAATTGCGGCACGAAATATATGCAAATGCGTTAAGAAGGCCAATCTAAGCATAGAATCATTATTGATGGAACCACTGGCGTCTGCTGAAGCTGTATTAAGTGAGGAAGAAAAGGAAGCGGGTGTAGCCTTGGTTGATATAGGTGGCGGGACCACAGACATAGCTATCTTCCAGGATGGCATAATTAGGCATACTGCAGTCATTCCTTTTGGCGGTGATATCATAACTGAAGATATAAAGGAGGGATGTACAATAATTAAGAAACATGCCGAAGACCTTAAAGTGAAGTTCGGATCAGCACTTGCCAGTGAAAACCGTGATGAGGAAATTGTAGCTATACCAGGCTTACGCGGAAGGCCTCCAAAGGAAATTACTTTAAAAAACCTGGCAAGTATCATACAGGCCCGTATGGAAGAAATCATTGAGCATGTACACTTTGAGATTAAAAACTCAGGATATGAAAAAAAACTGATCGCCGGAATAGTACTCACAGGAGGAGGAGCCTTGCTGAAACATGTTACTCAGCTTACTGAGTTTATTACCGGTATGGATACCAGAATCGGATATCCGAATGAGCACCTGGCTCCCGGCGTACCGGAGGAAATGGCCAGCCCAATGTACTCCACGGGAATTGGACTCGTAATCATAGGGCTTAAGAGGTATGAAAAAGAAGTTGTGAAATCAGATAAGAATGACAAACCTCAAAAGTCTGAAAAGAAAACCACCAAATCCTTTCTTGATAAAATCAAGAAGTTCTTTGAAGAGGATGGAGTATAATAGATATTAACAAATAACCTGTTGATAAAAAAGTCATAAGGTATTTATAGAACCCACAATTAACAAGTAAATTTAGGAGATAAAAATATGCCCGAAATGCTGAAATTTGAGATGCCGAAAAATCAATCCTCCATAATAAAAGTAATAGGTGTAGGTGGAGGGGGTAGCAATGCCGTTACCCATATGTTTAAGCAAGGAATTCGAGGGGTAGACTTTGTAATATGCAATACTGATTGCCAGGCCCTTGATACCAGCGCTGTACCCATTAAAGTTCAACTGGGCACCAAAGGACTGGGGGCTGGTTCAATTCCTCAGGTAGGTAAAGAAGCTGCCACTGAAAATATAGACCAGATCAGGAAATTACTGGAGAATAACACTAAAATGGTGTTTATCACAGCCGGTATGGGTGGCGGAACAGGTACAGGTGCAGCTCCGGTAATTGCTTCTCTTGCTAAAGAATTAGGCATTCTTACAGTTGGCATTGTAACCCTTCCTTTCTCTTTTGAGGGAAGAAAACGTGCTCAGCAAGCAAAGGCCGGAATTGATGAACTCCGCAAATCAGTTGATACATTGCTTATTATTTGCAATGACAAACTGCGTGAACTGGAAGGAGACCTCAAGCTATCAGAGGCTTTCAGCAAAGCTGACAATATATTAACCGTCGCCGCTAAAGGTATCGCAGAAATAATTACAGTTACAGGATACATAAATGTTGATTTCGAAGATGTCAAAACAGTAATGCAGGGAAGCGGCAAAGCCATCATGGGCTCAGGTATGGCCAGTGGTGAAAATAGGGCACTTGAAGCAGTTCAGATGGCTATGACTTCACCTTTGCTTGACGATGCCAATATTAGAGGCGCAAGCAATATACTGCTTTATATTTCTTCCGGTAATGAAGAAATAACTCTCGATGAGGTCATGGAAATTACTGATTATATCCAGCATGAAGCCGGTTCTACCGCTGATATAATCTGGGGTAATGGCACTGACGAATCTCTGGGTGACAAGATCAGCCTGACTCTCATTGCTACAGGATTTGATTCCAAGAATAAAAACCTGGAAGAAACAGAAAAAATAGTTTACAATCTCAATAGCTCAAATTCTGTCCCTGAGGCGCCAAAGGAAGTATTTCAGGCTGCCCCTATAGAGGAAGTTCAATTAATTACTCCCTCAATGGATGATTCTACTCCACAGGATAACAAACTGAATCATCATTCTGAAACAGAAGCGAATAAAGAAGATCAACGTATTTATACTTTTGAAATCCCCGGTTCATCATCAACGGGAACAAAAGTACCTGAGCCGGCAATCATTCCTGAAAGAAAAACACCCCCCGGTTTTAATTTCCTTAAAACTTTCAACAACGATAAAAATGACCCGGAAGTCAAACAAGAGGAGATTTCCAGAGACCGTACCCAGAAACTTGAGGAGATGAGCCTTAAGATAAAAACCGCCGATGGATTGGCCGAATTGGAAAAGCAACCGGCTTATATGCGTCGTAATGTCGAGTTGCACGACACAGCCCCCTCTTCGGAAACAGAAGTCTCAAGGTACACTCTGTTTAAAAGTGAGGATGGTGTGGAAATGAAGGGAAATAATTCATTTTTGCATGATAATGTCGATTAATATGAGCCTTACAGATAAAATAAACGACGAGATAAAGAAAGCAATGCTTGCCCGTGAAAAGGAAAAGCTCGAAGCTCTCCGTGCCGTTAAGTCAGCATTATTGCTTGCCCTTACCAGTGAAGGTAGTGGTGGGGAGATTTCTGAAGATTCAGAGATCAGAATTCTACAAAAGCTTGTTAAACAACGTAAAGAAACAGCTGAAATTTATCTTCAGCAGAATCGCAATGATTTGGCTACCATTGAATTGTCCCAAGCCGAAGTAATCGCAGCATTCCTGCCATCGCAAATGGATGAAGCATCCCTCGTAATCTTTATTAAGAAAATGATTAGTGATATGGGGGCTGTTGGTATGAAAGATATGGGCAGGGTAGTGAATGCTGCAAACCAACAGCTAGCAGGTAAAGCTGAAAGTAAGGCAATTGCAATGATCGTAAAACAAGAACTCCAATAAACACCAACAGATCAGACGACTGGCCTAAAGTGCCAAGCACAACGGTTATTTTCAACCTAATAAAAAAAAGCCATCCTTTAAGATGGCTTTTTTTCATAGGTTACTTTGAATTTCTTGAAAACCAAAGTTAGCTTGTCAATTGTATTAAGCGCCAAGCATAAACCTCTTGAATGTTGTAACAGTCAAATCCTTGCTTAATTTATTGAGGTATTCACGAACTGACAGTTTGTTATCACGAACAAATTCCTGATTAAGCAGCGTATTTTCCTTATAAAACTTATTAAGCTTTCCTAAAGCAATTTTCTCAACCATTTCTTCAGGTTTACCTTCCTGACGAGCCTGTTCCTTACCAATCTCAATTTCGCGCTCAATAATATCAGTTGGAACATCATCCTTATCAACTGCCACCGGAGCCATGGCAGCAATCTGCATTGCTACTTCATGCCCAGCCTGGTCAATACCTTCAATGCCTGTTTTATTAAGACCAAGAAGGGTAGCCAACCGATTTCCCGGATGATTGTAAGCAAAAACGGCAGGAGCATTGATCACTTCAAAGTGAGCTAGCTCCATCTTTTCACCGGTTTTACCTACCATCTCAGTAATATTATCGCCAATTGTGCGGCCATTAAGGTTCAATGCCTTGAATTCCTCAACATTGGCTGGATTTGATTTAATAGCCATATCCATAATTGAATTGGTAAAATCAACAAATTCCTGATTTTTAGCTACAAAATCTGTCTCACAATTAAGCATGAAAATAACGCCAAAAGTCTTGCTATCATTGGTACGAGCCAAAACGATACCTTCATTGGCATCTTTGTCTGCCCGCTTGGTAGCTAATTTCTGTCCTTTTTTGCGCAGGAAATCTATTGCCTTTTCAAAGTCACCATCATTTTCCTGAAGTGCATTCTTGCAGTCCATCATTCCGGCTCCTGTCATCTGACGAAGCTTATTTACGTCTGCAGCTGTAATATTTGCCATAAATAGAATCAGTTTATTAATTGTACAATTTATTTACGTGGACCGCCCGGTTTCTTACCAAGTGGTTTACGTGCAAGTGGCTTACGACCTCTTCCTTCACTACCTGCCTCTTCAGCCGGTACTGGTTTTGCCCTTAAGCGTTCAGTTCCGGCAATAGTTTCTTCTTCCTCATCATCTTCAAGGTCATAATTACGACCCAACTTACCACCCAGGTTGTCTTCCTTCTCTTCGTCACGCTTGTCACGATCAATTTTACGCTCCATCAACCCCTCTTCAATTGCTTGAACCATTTTGCTAACGATCAATGAAATTGATTTTGAAGCATCATCATTTGCAGGAATTGGGAAATCAACCTGATTAGGATCTGAATTTGTATCTACAATAGCAAAGGTGGGGATATTAAGTTTCCTGGCTTCAGCTATAGCAATATGTTCTTTGATAATGTCAACCACGAATAATGCAGCCGGTAAGCGACTCAGATCGGAGATTGAACCGAGGTTCTTTTCCAATTTGGCACGTTCACGGGCTATTTGCAAGCGTTCACGCTTTGAGATATTCTCATAACTCGGGCTGGTCATCAAACGGTCAATTGATGACATTTTGCGAACAGCTTTACGAATAGTGGCAAAGTTAGTTAGCATACCACCAGGCCAACGTTCTGTAACGTAAGGCATACCAACCGCCTTTACATGCTCGGCAACAATTTCTTTAGCTTGCTTTTTGGTGGCAACAAATAAAACTTTTTTACCTGATTTGGTAATTTGTTTCATTGCTGCAGCAGCTTCATCAATTTTAGCTATGGTTTTATAAAGATCTATAATGTGGATACCATTACGCTCCATAAAGATATATGGTGCCATATTGGGGTTCCATTTACGTTTTAAATGCCCGAAATGTGAACCGGCATCCAGTAATTCATCAAAATTTGTTCTTGCCATTTAATTTTTTTGTTATTTGTTTACATTCTGTTAAACTCAATCAACTGGTAGCTCCATCAGTCAGTAAATTGACACCTAAGAGGTCCTGTTGATTTAGATACTAAACACCAATTGAAATTAGCGCTTGCTGAACTGGAATTTCT
>JAEYXG010000202.1 GCA_023428585.1 Bacteroidota bacterium | reverse complement strand
GTATATATCAGGTTTCAGGAGCCCCTGAAAGCTTTTTTATTGGAATAGAAGGATGCGCCACAACAGCTGCTATAGCCGAACAAAACCTCAGCAAATTCTCACACAATAATAATTATTCAATTGTAATAGGCAACTTTGGCATACTCCTACCTTCTGTTTTATTGAAGATTGAAAAACTGGATCTTGCCTTTATCGATGGTAATCATGCCTACACCCCAACTATAGAGTATTTCTCAAAGCTATTGCCATACTTTCACGAAGATTCTGTTCTTATTATTCATGATATATATTACTCAAAGGGTATGGAGGATGCCTGGAAAGAAATCAAGGAGAATAAAAGTGTAACTGTTACCATTGACTTATTTCACATGGGCCTTGTATTCTTTAGAGGTGGCATGCCTAAGCAGGATTTTATTATCCGATACTGACAATTATTCTTAAATTTGTCCGTTCTGAAAAAAATATATCTATATGAACCAGGATGTTATTCGATTAGATTCCATCACACGTTTCTTTAAGGTTGGCTCTGAAATAGTCAGGGCACTTAGAGGCATCTCACTTGATATCAAGCGCAACGAGTTCGTTGCACTGATGGGCCCATCCGGTTCCGGGAAATCAACATTAATGAATCTTATTGGTTGTCTTGACACTCCTACCAGTGGCAGTTACTGGCTTAATGGAAAGGATGTCAGCAAACTTCCTGATGATGAACTTGCTGAAATAAGAAATAAAGAAATAGGATTTGTTTTTCAAACCTTTAACCTCCTGCCGAGGCTTAATGCACTGGAAAATGTGGCCCTGCCAATGATCTATGCCGGTTTCTCAAAAAACGACAGAACTGAACGTGCCATGAATGTTTTGGAACAGGTACGTTTGACTGACCGGATAAAACACAAACCCAACGAACTTTCAGGAGGACAACGTCAACGGGTAGCCATTGCCAGAGCCCTTGTCAATAAACCTTCCATTATATTGGCCGATGAACCTACCGGTAATCTCGATTCCGTAACCTCTATTGAGATTATGGGGCTTATAGAAGAGATACATAAAGCAGGAAACACCATCATATTGGTAACACACGAAGAAGATATTGCAAGGCATGCCCATCGCATTGTGCGATTATCCGACGGTTTGATTGCTTCTGATGAATTAAACAAGGAAATCAGAACCGTGGAATATTACCACAAAAACTAATCTCATTTTGAACATTGCCCAATTATCCCTTGTTTCAAGAAACACTGAAATAAGCATGTTCATTAATATAGTGGTATGGATTACAAGATATATACTAAAACAGGCGACAAAGGCCAAACTTCATTGATTGGTGGCACAAGAGTACCAAAGTATCACGACCGAATTGAAGCATATGGAACTCTTGATGAGTTGAATTCCTTTATTGGCTTGATTAGAGATCAGCCCATGAATGAAGAGATCAGGAATCTGCTCATTGAAATACAGGACAGAATCTTCACAGCTGAATCACTTCTGGCAGCCGATCCTGCCGGGAAGGTGACAACTCTTCCTAAACTTATTGAAGATGATATACTCCTGTTGGAAAAGCAAATTGACAAGATGAATGAGAACCTTCCTGAGCTAAAATCATTTATTTTACCCGGAGGGCATCCCACTGTTTCATATTGCCATGTCGCCAGAACTATATGTAGAAGAGCGGAGCGGTTAACAATAAAGCTTATTGAAAACAATCCGGACACCCTTCAGGGAGAATTGGTAGTAAAGTATCTTAATCGTCTTTCAGACTACCTGTTCGTTTTGGCACGAAAATTGGGTTATGATCTGCAAGTTATTGAAACACCATGGAATGCACGGTATTAAACAACTTTTTATTGAATTATTAATATCAATTGGTATAACAACTTTTTATTCTTGTAATTGTAGTAAATTAAGTTACTTTTGCAAAAAATTAAGCAAATTCTTCTGAAACATGTATTGGACATTAGAACTGGCATCTAAACTTGAAGATGCGCCCTGGCCCGCAACAAAAGATGAGTTGATAGACTTCAGCATCAGATCAGGTGCCCCCATGGAAGTCATAGAAAACCTTCAGGAGATAGAAGACGAAGGAGAGGTTTATGATAGTATTGAAGACTTATGGCCTGATTATCCTTCAAAGGAAGACTTCTTTTTTCATGAAGATGAATATTAAAAAATTAAAGCCGCTAAACAGCGGCTTTTTAATTGATACTAGATTGCTCCAACTGATACCGCTTCCTGTTTATTTCCGATAAATTAAATTAACTTTGCAACTCAATTAAATCCAGGCATTGATTTTTGTTGTTTACAAACCATAAATCAATCATTAATAAATTTAATAACACATCAATGTTATCATTCCTGAAAAAATTCATTGGAACTAAATCCGATAAAGATATTCGTGAATTGCTGCCTATAGTGGATAAAATAAAAGCCGTTTATCCCTCTATTGAAAAACTCTCAAATGATGAATTAAGAGCCAAAACAGAAGAGTTTAAGGCCAAAATCAAAGAGGCAACTATTGAGAAAGAGAAAAAGATTATTGAGTTAAAGGATAGTATCGAGAGCAATCCAGAAATGGATATGGACGAGAAGGAACATATCTATGAACAGATTGACATACTCGATAGGGAAAACTATGATATCACTCAACAGGTACTTAGTCAGATATTACCTGAGGCATTCGCTGTAATGAAGGAAACCGCCAGAAGGTTTAAGGAGAATGATACCATTGAAGTTACCGCCTCCCAAATGGATCGTGATATGGCTGCCACCCGCGAAAGTGTTCAAATTGTGGGTGATAAGGCATATTTCCACAATAAATGGGTAGCCGGTGGCAATACCATAACCTGGGATATGGTACACTATGATGTACAGCTCATTGGAGGTATTGTTTTACACCAGGGTAAAATTGCCGAAATGGCCACCGGTGAAGGTAAAACTTTGGTTGCCACATTACCGGTTTACCTTAATGCACTGCCGGGCAAAGGCGTACATATGGTTACCGTTAATGATTATCTGGCTCGTCGTGACTCTGAATGGATGGGAATGCTCTATGAATTCCATGGATTAAAGGTTGATACGATTGATAAACATCAACCAAATTCAGAAGACCGCAGAAAAGCCTATCTTGCTGACGTTACTTTTGGAACCAATAATGAATTTGGATTTGATTACCTGCGTGATAACATGACAGGCAATCCTGAAGAATTAGTACAGCGCCCTCATAATTATGCAATTGTGGATGAGGTTGACTCCGTCCTCATTGATGATGCCCGTACCCCACTCATTATCTCAGGGCCTACACCTAGAGGTGAGAATCAGGAATTTGAAGCATTGAAACCGGAGATCAAAAAACTCTATGAGGTACAGCGAACTTTGGTTACCAAAATACTAGCCGAAGCCAAAACTCTGCTCACAGATACCAGTAATACTGAGAATGAAAAGAAAGGCGGAGAACTTCTTTTCCGTGCATATAGAGGCTTGCCTAAGAATAAGGCACTGATCAAGTTTCTTAGTGAACCCGGCATGAAGGCCCTGATGCAAAAGACCGAGAACTTTTACATGGCTGAGCAATCAAAGAATATGCATATCATTGATGATGAGCTTTACTTTGTTATTGATGAAAAACACAATACTGTAGAACTGACCGAAAAAGGGATTGACCTGATTACTTCTTCGTACGATGATCCGAAGTTTTATATCCTTCCGGATATAGGAGCTGAAATTGCTGAGCTTGAACGGGTGAAAATATCAGACACTGAAAAGGCTGAAAAAAAGGCTGAACTGATGCGTGATTATTCAGTAAAGTCAGAGCGTGTTCATACCGTCAACCAACTCCTGAAAGCATATACACTATTCGAAATTGATGTGGAATATGTTGTAATGGACAATAAGATAAAGATTGTTGATGAACAAACAGGACGTATTCTTGAGGGCCGAAGGTATAGTGATGGATTGCACCAGGCAATTGAAGCAAAGGAGAATGTTAAAATTGAAGCTGCCACTCAGACGTATGCTACCGTAACACTCCAGAATTATTTCAGGATGTATAGGAAACTTGCCGGTATGACCGGTACTGCTGAAACGGAAGCCGGTGAGTTGTGGGATATTTATAAGCTTGATGTTGTAGTAATTCCTACGAATCGCCCAATTATAAGAAACGATCGCGAGGACTTGGTATATAAAACCAAACGTGAAAAATTCAATGCAGTTGCTGATGAGATCAACAATATGATAAAACAGGGTCGACCGGTGTTGGTTGGTACAACATCAGTTGAAACATCTGAATTGTTGAGCAGGATGCTTAAACTGCGCAATATCAAGCACAATGTACTTAATGCCAAGCTCCATCAGAAAGAGGCTGATATTGTAGCGGAAGCCGGTCATGCAGGTACCGTTACAATTGCTACCAATATGGC
>JAEYXG010000178.1 GCA_023428585.1 Bacteroidota bacterium | reverse complement strand
ACATATACACCATCAAGGTCATCTTCACCGGCACCTTCTTCATCTTCCGGTAGTAGCTATTCACCTTCCAGGTCATCATCATCCTCTTCTGGCAATTCATCAGGGTCCAGGTCATCATCATCTAGTAGTTCTAGATCCTCTAATGGCAGAAGGTAGTAATCAATTGACTTTGAATATGAATTATTGAAAAGGTGTCAACTTCTAAAAAAATACTAACATGAAAAGAATTCTCGTTACCGTAATCACTCTAATCGTTGGGATAGTAAGTCTCAATGCACAAAATGAAATTGATGCACTTAGGTACTCACGACTCACACCTGCGGGGACCGCTAGATTTGTTGCAATGGGTGGTGCTTTCGGAGCTTTAGGTGCTGATTTCTCAACACTAAGCAATAATCCTGCAGGTATTGGGCTTTATAGAAGCTCCGAGGTGACAATAACTCCTACAATATTTATTGGATCAACAGAATCAACCTATTTTACTGACTTTAATGAAGATGAACGATACAACTTCAATTTAGGAAATATTGGAATTGTTATGGTCTCAAATCCCGCACTCAGAAATCCATCCTCAGAATGGAAAAATATTCAGTTTGGTTTTGGCCTAAACCGACTAGCCAACTTTAATAACCGGGTTGTGATTGATGGTTTTAATGAAAGTTCAAGCTATTTGACACCTTATATTAATTATGCCAATGAGAATAATCTAAGCCTAAATGATCTTGATGATTTCGGCTCCGGGTTAGCTTATGACACCTATTTAATGGGTTATGATTCAGCTAGCGGCAAATATTGGATTGACATGCCTGATGGGAATGTTCTGCAAAGGAAAACGATGGAAACGAGTGGTTCAATAAATGAAATGGTTTTTACAGTAGGAGCAAACTATAATGACCGGGTTTATCTGGGAGCAACATTGGGTGTACCTTATATTAAATACAAAGAAACTTCAATCTATACAGAGGAAGATATTGACGGAAGAAATAATTATTTCAAATCATTCAGTCGTTTAGATGAACTTGAAACATCTGGAACAGGAGTAAATCTGAAGGTCGGGATAATTGTAAGACCGATTGACTGGATTCGTTTCGGAGGTGCAATTGAAACACCAACCTTTTATTCCGGTATGTCAGATAGCTATAGCACAACATTTAAGTCGTCAGTTGATACTTTATACGACTCAAAGAGAACAACATCTGATGGCTTCTATGAATACGAACTCAATACACCATTTAAAGCTATGGCAAGTGTTGGATTTATTATAGGTAAATCTGGAATAATAAGTGCTGATTATCAGTATATGGATTATTCAAATGCCAGGCTCAGAGCATCTGATTATGATTTTGATGAAGAAAACGAAGCAATAAGGGAAGGGTATCTTGTAGCACATAATCTGAGGTTTGGTGCTGAAATGCGACTCGGTTCAATGAGTTTAAGGGGCGGATACAGCCTTTCGGCTAATCCATATAGATATAATACTAATTCTGCTTTAAGCACTTATTCAGGTGGTATAGGATTTCGTGGACAAAAATTTTTCGTTGATTTTACCGGTTCAATTAGTCAGATGGATGATGAGCATCACCTTTATGATGCTCCTTCAAATGCCGATCCTGCCATAGCCTATACAAAAGTTGCAAACACTATGTTCCTTGTAACCTTAGGTTTTAAGTATTAAGAAAAAAGTTTACTCTCATAAATAAGTTTGGTTGTTTTGATGATTGAGAAGGCTGCTTACATAAGCAGCCTTTGCTTTACTCACTGCTTAATCTGTTTAATCCTGCTTTAGCTTTCTGTTGAATACTATTTCGGTAATCTTTAAAACCAAGTTGTAAGGATAATCGATAACATAGCACGGCTTGTTGTTTATTGCCTTCCTGTTCATAGATATTACCTAAGTTAAGCATCGAGTTGGCTGCAAAATAATTTGGAAGAGAGCGACCCTTTCTATATGTGTCATGATATAAAGCCTTCGCCTTTGATAGATTCCCTAATTTATGCTGAATGCGAGCCTGACGATATGAATACTCGACAAATTCCCGATTAGAAAATTCAATAGTATTGATTTCCTTTAGTATCTGTGAAGCTTTGACATAATAGCCACCATCAAATAAAAGACGCGCTCTTAATAATTCAGGATTGGGAATATTGCCACTGCGAGCTTCAGAAATTGCCTCTTTGTCGGCCTCCATTTCCTCTGATCCTAATAACTTGATTCTATTAATATTTTTATGGTACTCATTGATATTATTCTCAAGCAGATAACTCCAAGCGATTCTTTGATATGCTGCTTTTTTAAAGTTATTTCCTTTAAAGTGCACTATATATCTTAGAAAAAATGTTCTGGCATCCTTTTCCAAATTGTTTAGTTTCGCGAGACCGGTAAGATAGTCAAGGTAATAAAAGTTATAGTATGAAATATCTAAAGGACGGTTAATGAGTAATCTCAAAGCCTTGTCATTCATGCCCTGATGAGCATAAAATGAGGCAATTGCATAGATAAGAAGGGGATTCCTTGATAATTCATTCTCTACCCTTTTGTCTTTAAGAACATCTAGGAATATCAATTTATTTGACTCGCTCATAGCCAGATTGTAAGTAACAAAAGAGGTAATGAATAGGCATTCATTGAAAAGAAAGGGATAATTGACGTTATCGCTATTTCCGACTAATATTTTATGTAATTCCTTCATACCCTGATTTACATCCCCTTTCATATTGAAAATGCCAGGAATCCATTTGAAACTATCGGGGATCGACCCAATGAGAACATACAATAATCCAAGGCCTGCCTTGTTAGGTTCAAAATCGGGGAATAGCTTGTTATTGCTAACAAACTGCTGATAAGCCTTCTTTAAATCAACTGCTGCTTTCACATAATCGCCCGACTTTACATAAATGATTCCAGATTGTAGGTTTATTTGAGCCTGAGAATATAAATGCCATGGCGATTTTTGGTCAACTGACATCATTAATTTTAATCGGAGCTGCTTATTATTGATAAAAATGAGATGCTCCTCTTTTCCCTCGGAGATTAATGCTTTCAAGAAATCAATATACGAAAAGAGATAAACATAAGATAAATTGTAAGGGTGAGTTTGTTTCTCAATGTTAATTAGCCGGGAAGCATTATCAAATCTCAATCTCAGAACTTCCATGTATGCATTGTTATATGCCGGGGTTAAATTAAAGTCAGCTGCCTGGCAATAATTGAAGACAATAAAAAAAACGACAAATATGGCTTTTTTCATACCGTGCAAACATAAAAAAGGGAAAGCGCAGCTTTCCCTTAAAATCTAAATGATAATTTAACCATTATTGGTTAATGCTTGCTGCGAGGCCATGGTCAACAAGAATACGGCCGCAATATTCGCAAACAATAATTTTTTTATGCATTCTGATATCAAGCTGGCGTTGGGGAGGAATGGCGCTAAAACAACCCCCGCAGGCGTCTCGCTCAACGCTGGCAACTGCTAAGCCATTACGAGCATTTTTACGAATGCGTTTATATGCTGTTAATAGTCGTTCTTCGATATAGTGTTGTAAGTTTTCAGATTTAATGATCAGTGCCTGTTCTTCCTTTTCCGTTTCATTAACAATTTCCGAAAGTTCATTCTTTTTAATCTCAAGATCATTTCTTCTCTCATCAAGAACTTTTTGAGCTGAAACTATTTCCTCATTCTTAAGGTTAAGATTATGTGTATATTCTTTGATTCTTTTTTCAGCAAGGGCAATTTCAAGGTTTTGATATTCTATTTCTTTGGTAAGTGATTCAAATTCACGATTATTCCGCACATCATGCTGGTTTTCTTCATAATGCTTTATATTGTTCAGGTTTTCCTTGATCTGATTCTCCTTATCCCTGATCTGCTGCTGCATATTTTCAATATCCTGGATATAGTTGTCTATGCGTGTCTGAAGACCAATAATTTCATCTTCAAGATCTTCAACTTCCAATGGTAGTTCACCTCTAATGATTCTGATCTTGTCGATTTGGGTATCTATTTGTTGAAGACTATACAAAGCGATAAGTTTCTTTTCGATTGATATCTCAGATTCTTCGCTTTCAGAGGGTGTTAAAGAAACGTGTGCCGAAATGTAATTGTTATCTTCTTGTACCTGATCTTCAATGGTCTCATTCATTGAGGTGTTCTTTTCTTTCGACGTTTTTGCCATGTTATCCCTTCTTTAGGAAATTATTTACAGATAGTTAACAGGATTGGAACTTATCCTTGAAATTTGGAGTGCAAAGGTAGTAAAATTTTCTTTAAGTACTCTATATAATAATTCTTTGCTAAATTGTTCAGTTTCATAGTGACCAGCTTCAATAAGAAGAATTTTATTATCAGCCATAAAATAGTCGTGATACTTAAGTTCCCCTGTAATAAATGCATCGCAATGATGATTTATTGCATCTTGTAATAAGAAGTTGCCTGATCCACCACAAATTCCAACTTTCAAGATATCTTTATGCAACAGTGGTGAATGCTTCAGGAATGGAATGCCCAACACATTTTTAATATTTGAGAGGAAATCAGTTTCATTCATTGGTTTTTGAAGTTGCCCATAAATTCCTGCACCGATTTGTTGGTGTTCGTTATTGAGGTTATATGAATCCCAGGCGACTTCTTCATAAGGATGAACATCCAGAATCGCTCTAATAACTTTTTCTTCTTGCCAGAAAGGCAGTATCGTCTCTATTCTTATTTCAGATTCCATGTGGAGTTCTCCTTGTTTGCCAACAAATGGATCACTACCTTCCTTTGCTTTGAAAGTGCCTTGTCCTTGTGCATTAAAGCTACACGAATCATAATTGCCGATAACTCCTGCTCCTGATTTAAACAATGCATCACGCACTTCCTGCTGGTGGCTTGCCGGTACATAAACAACAAGTTTTCGAAGTATTCCTTTGAGAGGTTGAAGAATTCTTGTGTTATTTATTTTAAGTTTTTCTGCAAATATGGAATTTACCCCATTTATTGAATTATCAAGATTTGTATGTGCTGCATACAATGCGATACCATGCTTTATAGCAAAGATGATACATCGTTCAGTTGTTGAATTGCCATTTAAACGCTTGATTGGTTTGAAAATAATAGGGTGATGCGAAATAATAAGATTATAACCCAGCTGTACTGCTTCATTAATTATTTCTTCAGTAATGTCAAGTGTTATCAGTGCACCGGTTATGGTATCCAATTTATTCCCGACTATCAAACCGCTGTTATCATAGCTTTCCTGTGTTTGAACAGGTGCAATAGCTTCAATAACATCTGTCAATTCATATAATTTTAAAGTGCCTGCCATTCTCCAGTTTTGTAAATTGTAATAATCTTATTCACATTGAATTCTTGGTAAATATTGTAACTACTTGATGCTCTTGGTTGGAATTAGGCAATAAATTTACTGTTTTTATTGAAATGTTATGTAAAATAATTAATTTTAAGGCATGGAATTTTTGAGGTTATTTCTTCTCCCTTTCTCATTATTATACGGATTGGTTACCCGGTTGAGAAATCTGCTTTTCGATATGAAGATTCTACCCTCAGCTACGTTTAAGATGCCCATTATTTCAGTTGGTAATCTCTCTGCTGGAGGTACCGGCAAAACGCCACATGTTGAATACCTTATTAATTTACTTTATGATTCTTATAATGTTTCTACACTTAGTAGAGGTTTTAAACGCAGAACAAGAGGATTTAAATTAGCTCAATCAGATGACCATGCTGGTACCATTGGTGATGAGCCGACTCAATATTTTAATAAATTCCCTAAGCTCAAAGTTGCTGTTGATGAAAATAGACGGAACGGAATAAACGAACTGCTTAATCTATGTCCTGAAACAGAAGTTGTAATCCTGGATGATGCTTTCCAGCATAGATATGTAAAACCTGGTTTGTCAATCTTATTATCAGACTACCATAAGTTATTCACACATGATTATTTACTTCCCTATGGAACATTGAGGGAAGCGCGTAGTGGAATGAAGAGGGCTAATGTTATTGTCATAAGTAAAACTCCCATTGTGCTCTCACCTTTTGAAACGAAGTCAATAGTTGATGAGATAAAACCTCTATCTCATCAGAAAGTACTGTTTTCCTATGTCAAATATGGAGCCATTCAATCGCTGTGGAATAAGAGGGAAATCATTGATACTGAATGCCATTATGGTGTTATTATGCTGGTAGCCGGAATTGCTAATCCTTATCCGCTAGAATATGAACTAAGGAATAAGTGTAGTGAATTGTCAACAATGTATTTTAAGGATCATCATAGATATACTCCCGAAGATATTGAATTAATCAAGCGAAATTATTCCGATATTTACACCCGAAATAAAATACTTGTTACAACCGAGAAAGATGCAATGAGAATGCTTGATCCATCTATAATTGAACAGGCTTCTCAATTGCCATTTTACTACATACCCATGGAAATAGAATTTCATGAGAAGGATAAGCAATTATTTGATGAAATTATTTTAAACTATGTTAGACAAGATAAAAGAAAGCGTTAACTACATCTCTGAGATTATAGCTTCAAAGCCACAGGTTGGCATTATTTTAGGCTCGGGATTAGGGGGGTTAACCAGGCAGATTGATATAGATAAGGAGATTCCTTATGCTGCGATACCTAATTTCCCGGTTTCGACTGTTGAAGGGCACGTTGGCCATTTAATTTCAGGAAAATTAGGAGGCAAACAAGTGATTGCAATGCAAGGTCGTTTTCATTTTTATGAAGGTTGGACTATGCAGGATATTGCTTTTCCAATTAGAGTTATGAAGCTGTTAGGCATTAAATTGCTTATTGTTTCGAATGCTAGTGGAGGCCTGAATCCAGACTTTAATGTGGGTGATATTATGATAATAACCGACCATATCAATTTAATGGGTACAAATCCATTAATGGGTCCTAATTTTAAAGAATTTGGTCCCCGTTTCCCTGATATGAAAGAGGCATACGACCATAACCTAATTGCAAAAGTTGATGTTATTGCAGCCAGAGAGGGGATTAAACTTCAGAAAGGTGTTTATGCGGGCGTAACAGGGCCTACATTTGAAACTCCTGCTGAGTATAAGTATTTGCATATTATAGGTGCCGATGCTGTGGGTATGTCAACAGTTCCGGAGGTAATTACAGCTCATCATATGCAAATACCGGTTTTTGCTGTTTCTATAATCACTGATCTTGGTGTGGTTGGAAAAATTTCCGACGTATCGCATAAAATGGTGCTGGAAGCCGCCGGTAAAGCGGAACCTTTCATGACAAAAATAATTATAGAATTATTGCACGAAACAGATTTATAACTGTTGAAGATGCTTTCATCTGTATTATATAAGGTTATTGAGTTTTTAACTGCCATGCTCTGCACGGCAGTTTTAATAAATGGTTGTACTTGTCCACATCAAAAAGAAACAATAGTTAATATTTACGGTATTGATAAGAATCATCCTGTTTTCTTGAAGAAGATTGATACAGGGTTTATTACGACTATCGACTCTTTGTTGAAGCCACATACTGATCAGGTAGAGTTTTCATTATCTATTGAAAATCAGGGGGTATACATAATTCAAAACAAGGATAAAAATATTGAATTTATTGTCTTGCCAAATGATACTATAAATCTGATATTAACTAATAATAATCAAGCTTTTGAAAATTCCGATAGCTTAAATGTCAATCTTGAACAATTTACCAGGTTACTCCGTAGAATAGAGAAATCGTCTGATTCACTTGCTTATCTTTTTGTTAATGCTCAACCTACTGATAGCTTTTCATTTGTGAGAGATAGGGTTGCTTTCTCTTTTGACAAACTACTTCGAAAAGCCAATATTGCAGCTAAAAGTTATATCAGCCTCAATCCATCATCAATTGGTATATTCATGGCTCTTAATAGTGTTGTCAAACAATCGCCTATTTTCAATTATGCAATAGATTATGAATGGTTTTACATGACGGATTCATTGTTAAAGCAATATCATCCTGGTCATCCATATGGTATATGGATGACCAATAGAATAAAATATTACCGAAATTCATTAGGAGATGAAATTCTTAATAATGGACTTCTCGATGAGGGTTTCAGAATAAATGAAATAACTCTACCCGGTACAAATAGCAGCTTAATGGAAGTTAAGCCGCTGAAGGGTGGAATAACACTCTTATATCTATGGGATAATAAAGTTGGAAACAGGATTTCAAATAGAAAAATCAGATTGATAAGTGAAAAGTACAGTGATAAAAATTTCAAGCTTTATACAATTGCTTTTAATGCAGATATTAATAGATGGTTGTCAGTTATAGAACTGGATAAATTATGGGGTATGAACATGGTAGACACTACTGCCGAAAACTCTATAATTTTAAAAAATCTAAATAATCCCCCATTACCATCCTACATATTGATAGACCAGAATTATAGTGTAGTAGCTCATTTTGGGAATATTGCACAGCTTGAAGAGTGGCTGAGCCAATATTTTATTAAGGGTGAAACCAATAATCAATTAAATTAGCTGAACCTAATAAAATATCTGCACCTTGAAAATCTATTTTGCCTCTGACTTTCATTTGGGCATTCCTGATCACGACTCCAGTTTAAGGCGTGAAATGCTATTAGTTAAATGGCTGGATCATATCAAAAATGATGCGGATGAACTTTATCTAATGGGTGATATATTTGATTTCTGGTTTGAATATCGAACAGTCGTTCCAAGGGGCTTCGCGCGATTATTTGGTAAACTGGCCGAGATTACTGACAAGGGAATACCTGTTTATCTTTTTAGAGGTAATCATGATATCTGGGCATTTGATTACCTCCATAGTGAACTTGGTATACAGTTGCATAGGGAACACATTATTCGTGAATGGAACGGTAAAAGGTTCTTTCTTGCACATGGTGATGGGCTAGGCCCTGGTGATCATGGCTACAAGTTTCTTAAGAAGGTATTTGAGCTAAAAGCAAATCAATGGTTATTTAGATGGTTACATCCTGATATAGGAACTCGTTTGGCTCTTTATTTTTCACGCAAAAGTCGATATGCTAATATCTTGAAGGATAAAAGACTTCTTGAAAAAGAAGGACAATTTGACTTATCGAATGAGCGATTGTATGCCTTTGCAAAAGAGTATCATAAAGAAAATCCTGATGTCAGTTATTTTATCTTTGGCCATCGGCATTATCCTGGCCATGTTGAAATTCCCGAAGGTGGACATTATGTTAACTTGGGTGATTGGATAAGCAACTATTCATATGCCCTATTAGATGAACAGGGATTGTCATTGTATACCTTTAAAAGTGGAGTGAAAGAATTATTAAAAGGTCCTTTTTGAAATTTGGGAAGTGAATATTTAATTTAAACTCACATTACGTCTATGCTATTTTCAGGAATTGACATTGGTTCAAATGCAGTACGACTCTTATTCGCTAATGTATATGAGACTAAAGGAGGGCCTGTAACTGAAAAGGCAACCCTTTTAAGGATCCCGATTCGTTTGGGTATGGATGTGTTCACTCTTGGTCGAATATCTGATCAAAAAACAAAAGACTTAGCGAAGACAATGAAAGCCTTTAAACTGCTTATTGACGTTTACCAGCCTCAGAGCTATCTTGCAGCTGCAACTTCAGCAATGCGTGAAGCAGCAAATAACAAGGAGGTTATGGATTTCGTTTGTAATGAATCAGGCTTGAAAATTGAATTAATTGATGGTATTCAGGAAGCAAATATTATAAGCAGTTTCAGTAACCTTATGGTTAACAAAGCCTTTAGTAAAACCTTATATATAGACGTTGGTGGTGGCTCCACTGAACTTTCAATTATTGATGGCAAGGATTTTATTACATCAAATTCCTTTAAGTTAGGAACCATTAGATTATTAGCAGAAGCTGTTCCGGAAGATGAATGGGAGAAGATGCACAAATGGCTAAACCAGTTCAAGGCAGATTTTGGCAGGATGAATGTTATAGGCTCTGGTGGCAATATCAACAAAATTACTAAGTTATATGGCAATGCCTATAACAATATTGTTAATCTAGACCAGCTTCAATTCGCTTATAAACAATTAAACACTA
>JAEYXG010000160.1 GCA_023428585.1 Bacteroidota bacterium | reverse complement strand
ACTTATTACAGGGGCAACCGGAGCTGTGGGTTCCATGGCAATTGCAATGCTGGCAAGATCAGGATATCATGTTGCAGGAGTATCAGGGAAACCGGAAGCTACCGAATGGCTCAGGCAGCTTGGTGCTGAAATGGTAATAAACAGGGAAGAAGCCATTGATACCACAGGCAAACCCCTTCTCGCCGGCAAATGGGCTGCTGTGCTCGATACTGTAGGTGGCAACATGCTTTCCACTGCAATACGGTCAACAAAGGAACGCGGGGTGGTTGCCAACTGTGGAATGATCATTTCCAATGAGTTGAATGTCTCCATTTTCCCTTTTATACTAAGAGCGGTAAGATTGATAGGAATTGCATCAGCTGAAACCCCCATGAAAAGAAGGCTTGAAATCTGGGATCTTATCCGGACAAAGCTAAAACCTGAAAATTTAAAACAATTATCAAGGACAGTTTCCCTTGAACAGGTGCCTGAAGAGCTAAAGCTCATGCTGGCAGGCAAACAGCAGGGAAAAGTGATTGTTAGCTTATAAAGATCCTGATTTGAAACGGTTGACCATAATGCTTGAAAGCATCAATTGAAGAGAGTGATATACAAGAATTGGCAGGATAATTACTCCAACTGCAGGATTACCGGCATAGATAAGCCTTCCCATGGTACTTCCATGTACCAATGATTTTGTACTGCCACAGAAAAGTGCGGTAATAATATCGGGTGTTGTCATTCCCGTTTTCTTTGCTACCCTGTAAATAATCAGGTTAACGAAGACAAAAATAAGCAACAGTGCGCCTATCAGCCCGCCGATATCCAATGCGGACAATCCCTTGAATTGATTAATATAGAAGGAATTCGCAAAAGAATAGTATACAATTGACAAGATTACTGTCTGATCAAAATACCGGGTAAAGTTTTTGTACCTGATGGCTGTCTTGCCCACAAAAGGATTTAGCATTACTCCAACAATGATAGGCAGCAAAATCTGGAAAAACAGTTTTATAAACACCTGTGCTGTATCAAAACTCCCACCCGATGTACCCTGCAGCACACTTAGCATCACGGGAGGCAGAATAATACCAATAATGCTTGAAAGACTACTATTGAACAAGGCTGCAGGCACATTCCCGTTTGCGAGTGATACAAGCACTGCAGCCGATGACACGGTTGAAGGCATCACACTTAGAAAGATTATACCCTGCCAAAGGAAGCTGTCATTTCCAATAGTGTATCTTCCAATAATGGCAATCAACGGGAAGAGCAGAAATGTAGCTGACTGGACAAGCAAATGAAGCCGCCAGTTGGACATACTTTGAAGAATGACTCTGAAATTCAGGCGGAAGCCATATAAGAGAAAGATGACAGACACACCGATCCCCGATAGAGTCTTAACCGAAAACGGGCCTGTACCAATACCCCCCTCAGGCCAAAGGTGGGCAAGCAAGATAGCCCCAAGAAGGGCGGGAATAAACCAGTCAATATGAAAGAGCCTGATTCGCATAACGATTTTTAAGCTGCAAATATAGAGGTATAAAATGTGTATATGAGATGAAAGGAACAGCGAAGTTGTTTAAATAGGTCAAGACTCGCCTAAAAGATCAGGCCTTCTTTTTTTTGTTCTTCCAAGAGCCTGCTCATAATTCCATTTTTTAACCTCTTTCTCATTTCCGGAGAGCAATACATCAGGAACCTTCATTCCCATATAATCAGCAGGACGAGTGTAAACCGGCGGACTTAGCAGTCCATCCTGAAAGGAGTCGGATAGTGCAGATGTTTCATCATTAAGTACACCGGGAATCAACCTTAGCAAGCTGTCAGTTAAAACAGCAGCAGCCAATTCACCACCCGAAAGGACATAATCACCTATTGAAATCTCCCTGGTAATGTAGTTCTCTCTAATTCGTTCATCAACGCCCTTATAATGCCCGCAAAGGAGAATAATGTTCTCCTTCAGGCTAAGTTGATTGGCTACTTGTTGATTAAGGACTTCCCCATCGGGAGTGAGAAAAATGATCTCATCATAACTTCTTTCCGATTGCAACTTTTCAATACAGTCAGCAATTGGCTGAACCATCATAACCATGCCGGAAGTGAATCCGAAGGGATAATCATCAACATTCTTGTGCTTGCTTTTACTATAATCACGAATATTGTGTATAAAGATCTCAGCATGCCCTTTTGTAACCGCTCTTTTAATGATAGAATGGTTAAACGGACCTTCGAACATTTCAGGAAAAATAGTGAGGATATCTATTCGCATCATGGTGCAAATTTACAACAATGTCTGATTAAGCAACAATTCTCGTAACTTTGCCGTGCAATGAGGCTATAAATAGTGAATAAATTTTATCAGCAATTTGTTTATTAAAAATATTTTGCCGTATATTTGCACTCATTTTCAGAAACGCCAATAATTAAATACCTAATCAAATGAGCAAGAAGGCATTAGTGAAGTATGTTGAGGAAACCGCAGTGGTTCTCAGGGAATTCCCCAGCTTTAAAGCAGGCGACACCGTTACCGTTCACTATAAAATTAAAGAAGGAGATAAAGAAAGAATACAACAGTTTCAGGGCGTGGTTTTGAAACGTTCAGGTGAAAGTGCTACACAAACTTTCACTGTCCGTAAAGTATCAGGCAACACAGGCGTTGAAAGAATATTCCCAATTAGTTCACCTTTTATTGAGAAAATTGAGGTTAATAAACATGGAGTTGTTCGTAGAGCACGTATATTCTATCTCCGTAACCTTAAGGGTAAAAAAGCCAGAATTAAAGAAAAGAGAGTATAGTATTGTTTTCATAAGTGTTGGGGAAAGGTCCATCTTTAGGGATGGGCCTTTTTATTTGTGTAAATTTGCTATATTGGTACATCAATTGCTGCATTACACAGAAATCATGTCAAAGCATCATAAGGAAGGCTATGAGACCTGCTGCATTCATTACTCTTATCTTGATCTGTCTTCAATTCCTACCGGGTTTGACGCTTGAAATAAATGCCCAGATTGATGATACAATCCACATGCCTTTTGATAATGGGCAAAATGGGGAACTATCAAGAAAAGAATACAGATTGCTTCTAAAAAGAATTAATGCTTCCGATGATTTCTATTCCAGAATTAAAAGAAAAGCTGATAGTGGATATATATATAAGCAGCTATACCCCTTAATCTTTAGAAAACCACAAACAGCTGAGAATTTAAAGATCAACAACCTGCCTGCAAATGCTCAGTTTAAGTCTTTTCGCAATAAAATAATCAGATCAGTAAGGATAATAAAGATCGATATTTTTGGCAGCTCCATCTATGATACTATTCAAATAGAAAAGAGAGGGATCATAAAAACTCTTAATGGCATTCACTTCCCAACTACTGATGCTGTTATAAAAAATTATCTGCTTTTTAAAGAGGGTGATCGGTTTGACCCGGTTTTAGTTTCAGATAATGAACGTATTATCCGAAATGCACCGATATTTGAAGATGCCCGTTTCATCATTGATCCGATCAACAGGGATACTGTTGATGTTATTCTGGTCGTTAAAGATGTTTTCCCTATTGGGGCTGATGTTAAAATCAACTCCTTGAATAATGGATCACTCCGGATATATAACCGCAATATCTTCGGCTTAGGCCATCAATTCGGGCAGTCAATTGGCTATGACAATAAATATAGCCCATCATTCTATCTGGGCGAAGGCGCCTATATAATTAGAAATATAAGGCATAATTTTCTTGATTTTACCATGTTCTGGGCAAATACACCAATAAGGAGAAGTTTTGGAATTGATATTTCACGGCCCTTTTTGACTCCGGAAGTAAAACTTGCAGGTGGATTAAATCTCTCATATAACCAATCGTGGCTATTTGACAACATAAGATACGATAGATTTGAAAATAGTCATCGCTTATTTGACATTTGGGGAGGCTATGCACTTGTTACTCAAAGATTGCGGGATATTTCCTCAAGAAGACAGCAGGTAGCCTTTACAGGCAGGTTCTACCAGCTTGATTATTTTCAGACACCTGACTTTTCTTTGCTCAAAGGTCCACCCATGCTGAATACAACCAGGATCTTGCTTGGTTTCAATATTTTGCGCAGTGAATACTATAGAACCAATATGCTTTATGGATATGGCCGTACAGAAGATATTCCCTATGGTCATCATGCCGAAATTGTAGCCGGTTGGGAGTTTACAGAGTTGCAACAAAGATTTTACACTGCACTTAAACTTGATTTTTTGAAACCTATACGAAATGCCGGATTGTTTGGTATCGACTTTCAGATAGGCGGGTACTTTGCAGAGAACAGATTTCTTGACCAAGGGGTGATGAAAACAACCGTCAAAGTAATTTCTCCTCTGCTAACTGCAGGAAAACATAGCATTAGAAACTTTTTGACCTTAGGTTATACCACAGGACTAGACTTTCTCACCACATCAACAATTTCAATAAATGATGGCAACTCCGGCAATCTCTTCAACAAGTATGAAATACTTGGCAACAAACGCCTTAGAGGCAGGGTGGAATCAGTGATCTTCACCCCTCATTATTTCTTGGGATTCCGTTTTGCTCCTTTTGGTTTTGCCGAAGCGGCGATGATTGCATATAAACATCAGAATTTCATGCAACAACGTATATATCCGGCATTGGGAATAGGCATCAGGCTGAAAAATGAAAACCTGGTGCTGTCTACATTCCAGATATCACTCTCCTGGCATCCGGTAGCACCTGAGAATATTTCTGTCTTTGAATTCCTGTTTTCAGGTTTGCCCCCTACGGGACTTGAACGATATTTAATTGACAAACCCGACTTAATCCTTTATAGATAAACTAAACATCCTGATTTCATTCCATATTTGACAATAATAACTAAATTTGCTTACCAAACCAATAAAAGTGGAGAATCCCAACAACCCGGTCTATACAAAACAGGTCCTTGAATTTTTAACTGTGGCCAATGAATTTTGTTTATTTACTCAAAAAGTTGATGAGTATTCAAAGGAAGATATTATTACGTATTATAAGCGGATTATACCTTTATTATACCTAAAAGGATCACTGGTAAAAGAGGTCATTCCCGAGAACCCGGAATTGAATGAGCGCTTTGTACTAGAGGAAGAATGGGAGACTATATTTAACACAATAAGGAATAAACTCTATCCTGATGATCATTTTTGGTTGTGTTCAGACCCGCATAACGAAGATACTGAAGCAGAAAAATCAAGTATTGCCGAGTGCATAGCTGATTGTTACCAGGATATGAAGGATTTCGTTATGCTATATCAGAAAAATACGATTGACGCCAAAGAAAATGCAATTCATGAAATTTGCATAAACTTTCCTGACCATTGGGGCCCTGCTCTTACCAAATCTTTATATGCACTTCATTTTCTGCATAATTCAACAGCCTAACCTGCTTATGTAGCAGATTCCAGTATCACAGCACAAGTACCGATAGTCAGATTAACTTAAATTTGTTCATACAGTTTGAGTAATGAAAAGTAGGATTACACGACCACAGCGTTTTAAAGAAGTTATTGAATGGTTTGAGCAAAATATGCCCATTGCCGAGACGGAACTTCACTATCACAATCCCTATGAACTAATGGTTGCAGTAATACTCTCTGCCCAATGTACTGACAAACGGGTAAATATTATTACACCGGAATTCTTCAAGAAGTTCCCTGATGTTGCATCACTTGCCGATGGGAAGGAAGAAGATGTTTTTGAGATAATCAAGTCATGTTCCTATCCCAATAATAAAACCAAGCATTTGATGGGCATGGCAAGGATGCTGGTAAATGATTTCAATGGTGTAATACCAAACGATATAAATGAATTACAGAAACTACCGGGAGTTGGCAGAAAAACCGCCAATGTAATTGCATCGGTTGCTTTTGAAATACCAGCCATGGCAGTTGATACACATGTGCATCGTGTTGCTGCCCGTATTGGCCTGACCTATCAGGCCAGGACTCCACTTGCAACAGAACAACAACTTGTTAAGTTTATTCCTGAAAACAGGCTTAATATTGCTCATCATTGGTTAATTTTACATGGCCGATATATTTGTATTGCCCGTAAACCAAAATGCCCTGAATGTGGTTTAAAGCCATTATGTAAATTTTATCAGAAGATCAGTTTAAAAATAAAAGTCTAACCATCAATATTAAATAATCATGAGCAATTTAAAGGAAGGTGACAAACTACCTGAGTTCAGTACTATTGACCATAAGGGTAATCCCATTAATTCAGAAACCCTGAAGGGAAAGAAAACGGTAATTTATTTTTATCCAAAGGATATGACCCCGGGATGTACGGCTCAAGCATGCAATTTGCGTGATAATTACCAGACTCTGCTTCAAAACAACTACAATGTAATTGGAATAAGCCCTGATAACACCAAATCACACCTGAAATTCGCTGAAAAATACAATCTTCCATTCCCATTAATCTCTGATACCGATAAAAGTATAGCTAAACTGTTCGGTGTTTGGGGGCGTAAGAAATTCATGGGCAGAGAGTACGATGGAATTAACAGAACCACATTCGTATTGAATGAGGACTTGTTAATTACCGAAGTAATTGATAAAGTTGACACTAAAAACCATACCGGGCAAATAATTAAATAAGTCCATTCCGGGAATCAGATAAAGATGTTTTCATACCTTTGATTGTGATGAAATACACAGTTTATAACACTCTTAACCAATTGATAACATGAGCAAAGAAGTAAAAGAAATCAACAATGAGAAACTAAAAGCACTACAATTGACTCTTGACCGGATTGAAAAATCATATGGCAAAGGAGCCATAATGAAATTAGGTGGAGCACCAATTGAAGAACTGCCTTCAATATCTACCGGGTCCATATCTCTCGATTATGCTCTTGGTGTCAATGGCCTTCCAAAAGGCAGAGTCATAGAAATATATGGGCCTGAGTCATCAGGAAAAACCACACTAGCCTTGCACGCCATAGCTGAATCACAGAAGCTGGGAGGCATTGCTGCCTTTATTGATGCGGAACACGCTTTTGATCGTTATTATGCTCAGAAACTTGGAGTGAATATTGATGATCTGCTCATTTCCCAACCCGATAATGGAGAACAAGCACTTGAAATTACTGAAAACCTCATTCGCTCAGGTGCTATTGATATAATTGTAATCGACTCGGTGGCTGCCCTTACACCACGCAGTGAGATCGAAGGTGAAATGGGTGATTCAAAAGTGGGTCTTCAGGCACGTCTTATGTCGCAAGCCCTTAGGAAACTTACCTCAACCATCAGTAAAACAGGTTGTTGTTGCATCTTCATCAACCAGTTGCGTGAAAAGATTGGTGTTATGTTCGGTAATCCGGAAACCACAACCGGGGGTAATGCACTTAAGTTCTACGCATCGGTACGTATGGATATACGCCGCATAAATCAGATCAAGGATAGTGATACTGTTATTGGCAACAGGGTGAAGGTTAAAGTGGTAAAGAACAAGGTGGCACCACCATTCCGACAGGGTGAATTTGACATTATCTATGGAGAAGGAATCTCTAAGATTGGTGAAATCATTGACCTTGGAGTTGATAATAATATAATAAAGAAGAGTGGTTCATGGTTTAGCTTTAATGATACCAAGCTTGGACAAGGTCGTGATGGTGTAAAGAAACTGCTTATGGATAATCCTGAACTTGCAGAGGAACTTGAAGGTCTCGTAAGGGCTGCCTTAAAAGGTACAAGTATTTAACTTTTAATTATATGGCCAAATCCCCTGCTATCAATCATAGCAGGGGATTCTTTTTTAGTTTACCTTTGCATTATCAATGAACCTTTATTATGGCTTTCAACAAATCATATCCGCTAAATCTCCCTATCTTATTAATTGTTTCTATTTTATTATTCAATTTTTCATGCAATCAGGCACCGAAAAATGATACTAATCCCGTAGCCAACGATACAATTACTGATGAACTTACAGTGCTAACTAATGCTATTATAGCTAATCCTACCGAAATAAAGCCGTTGCTTGAGAGAGCTATATATTACGCTCACAATGACAAGTACAATGAAGCGCTTGCCGATGTAAATGCGGCACTTGATATTAAAGAAAATGATCCTGAAAATTATATCGCTCTCGCTGAGATATACCTCTATTCAGGCAAAACGCAAAGATCACTCGATGCCCTCAAGAAAGCAAGAGAGCTGGCTCCTGAATATGACAAGATAGATGTAAGTACTGCTCGTGTGTATCTGACAATGAGTGACTATAAACAAACATTCAATGCACTAAGGGAAGCACTTAGGAAGAATCCTGATAATGCAGAAGCATTCTTTATCAGTGGACTGGCAAATGAAGAGATTGGCGATACAACGAAAGCCATTGATAGCTATCAGAACGCTGTGGCAAGAGATAAAAAACACTTTGATGCTTTAAAACAACTGGGCATTTTATTCTCTCTGAAACGTGATCCCCTGGCAATTGATTATTTGAGAAATGCTTCACAGTTAAAACCTGAACAACCGGAACCACTATATATACTTGGTATGCATTACCAGGAAAACGGACAACCCGACAAAGCATTGAGCGTTTATCAGGAAATATTGCAGATTGATTCTACATACAAACTTGCCCACTATAATACGGGATACGTGTACCTGGTTTACAAACAAGAGTATGCCAATGCCATTGATGCATTTAGTCGCGCGCTAAAACTTGATCCTGAATATTCTGATGCACTCTACAACAGAGGTTATGCAAAGGAACTTTCAGGCAGTTTTACAGAAGCTCGAAAAGATTATCAGCAGGTGCTGCGAATGAAAGTCAATGATGACAAGGCTGTACAGGGTCTAAACCGGTTAGATGCCCTTGAAGATTAATCTACTCTTTCATTGCAAATTCTTCTCTCATTTCCATGAGCTGATTTGACATTATAAGGACACACTCATATAGGTCGTTTACACTATTCAAGACTCCTTTTTCATCGTATCCTTCACCATTGCTGTCAACAAGTCCTGAAGCCAATTTCTCAAGCGTATACGCTTTTTCCTTAGCTATAGGTGCACAGAAATTTGCAACGGTACCTTTTAGCCAATGTGCATCAAACCTGAGTTCAGAAAAATTCTTCTCCTTTACTTCACATCTTATTTTTTCAAATCTTCCAGGATATTCATCCATAAAGATGTCAATAATTTCTATTAAAACCTGTTTGTCGAAATAACCGTAGGTATCAAGGAATTCCTGCTTATTGATCATCACTGCTAATAGTTGATTGGGTGGCAAAGATAACTAGTAATTCTCCCACAAAATTACACGAACTGCAGAAAATAAAATGTTTTCCAAGTTTTAAACCTTTACAGCTTAGCCGGCAGTTCCTTTTTCCTGTTTGGCTTTTTCAATATTCTTTTTCAACTCTAGAACAGAACAACCGGTACAATCAGAAACACAACCGTCACAGCCTGATTTCTTGCCTGAGAGAGTTTTAATTAAGCTGTAACCTGCCACTAGAAAAGCAATTCCAACAATCAGATATACCACTATATTTTGAAAATCCATCATTATACTTTTTCGTTACGTTATACTCTTCTTTACTAATTGACCAAGTCTTTAATCCACGGAAAATATTCGGTAACAGTGTAATAAAGAACACTAATCACAATTGAAAGGTTTACAATGGCCCAAAATGCTGCCGGAAACCCTGTTATTCTCATTAGATTGGACATATCGCCTGATTTCTTTCCATTGATAATGCCTAGCACAGTAATTACGGCAGTTGAGGCAATTGTTTCAGTAAATGCTATCATACAGACAAACAGGAAAAACACCTTTTGGGTAATGGCGTTGGCATATATCATAATGCTTATTAAAAGTATTGAGAAAATAACAAGCCAGATGACTCCAAAAGCATTTCGCACAAAAAGCATTAAATTAAGAATTATGAGTGACAGGAGTATAAATGAAACGATTTTAAACTGGCCATTGATGGTTAAAATCAATAACATAGAACTTACTACCGCTGCGAAGGGATATCCGGCTAAGGAGGTCAGAAATGCACTAAAACGGCTGTTGGTTTTAGTCAGTGCCAATCCTGATGTATCTTTTCTATACTCAATTCTGATCACCTCACCACTGGTGACAATCGCCGCAATGGCGTGCCCACTTTCATGAAGAAGTGTATTAACCGTCCTAAAGAAAACACCCAAAAAAGGCAATCTATTTATAATAAATGAGAGAGCAAATACAATATAAAATGTCAGAGCCTCATTTCCGGTTAATAGATCGGTGATTTCCAATTGGGTCATTTATATCAATTCAATTTAAATTAGCCTCCAAACAGCAGGCTTCCAATTTGATAGGTCAGCAAAGAGGCAATGTAAGCCAATAAGGTTGTGTAAACAACAACAAAAACAGCCCATTTTACTGCACCTGATTCTCTGCGAATTGCCGCTACAACAGCAACACAAGGGAAATAAATGAGTATAAAGAGCATAAAGCTAAAGGCAACCAGAGGAGTGAACACCGGTTTGCCTTCTCTTGGTCCACTATTGTATTTTTGTTGCCTTAATTTGGTGATGAGTGATGATTGATTAATGTCATCATCGGCATCTGCTTGATATAAAACACCTAAGGTTCCAATGGTAACTTCCTTGGCAGCTACTCCCGTTAAAACAGCTACACTCATCTTCCAATCAAATCCCAATGGCCGCATAGCAGGCTCTATAAAGTGGCCTAAACGACCAATATAGGAATTCATCTGCCGGTGACTTTCCAGATCATATTCAATGTTTCTTATCTCTTCACTCTCTTTTTCCTTCAATGCATTGATCACCTCTGTATTCTGCTGAGTTTGCATGATCATGGTGCTATACTGACTTCTGATGTTAGCAATCTTGGTATGAAATACTCCATCTTCAGCAGTTTGCCTGGGAAAATATCCCAACGCCCATATTATTATCGAAGCCACAAGAATTACACCGCCCATTTTCCTGAGATATTGTTCAGCCCTGTTCCACATATGCTTTACCAATGTCCTGGGGGTGGGTGTTCTATATGGAGGAAGCTCCATTACGAATGGTATATCCTCCTGCTTGAATATTGTCTTTTTGAAAACCAGTGAAGAAGCAATTGCAAGAGCAACACCAATTCCATACATGGCAAATAGTATTGTACCCTGATAATTGACAAAGAATGCGCTAATAAAGAGAATGTATACAGGCAAACGTGCACTGCACGACATAAATGGATTGATTAGCATGGTTATGAGCCTATCACGCTTGCTTTCAATTATTCTTGTCGATAAAATGGCAGGCACATTGCATCCAAAGCCCATCACTAAAGGAATAAATGATTTTCCATGCAATCCTATCCTGTGCATTATTTTATCCATAATGAAAACAGCTCTTGCCATATAGCCGGTATCTTCCATCAACGAAATGAAAAGATAAAGCAACAGTATATTCGGTAGAAAAATAATAACACCACCCACACCACCTATAATTCCTTGAATGAACAAGTCTTTAAGCATTCCTTCAGGCAAAAGGGCAGATAGTTTCACTGAAATAAAATCAACAAGCATCTCAATCCAGTGCATCGGGTACTCACCAATCTTGAAAGTACCATAAAAGGTGAGCCACATCAGAAAAATAAAAATAGGGATACCCCAAATCTTATGCGTAACAATAGTATCAATTACTTCACTATTTTTCCGTTGCAAAACAGGGTTTAGAGTGAATGTTTCCTTCAGTGCTCCAGCAATGAATCCATACTTGGCATCGGCAATCAAACTCTCGGTATCCTGCTTGTAGGTCGTTTCAATGCGACTGATTTCTGCATCAGTAGCCTCCATGATTTCTGAAAAATTGGCAGTCATTTCTAAGGCTACTTCTGTTGCCCTATCTTTTTCCAATAACTTGATTGCCAGGAAGCGGGAAGAAACCCGGTGAGTCAGTTCATTTATACCCGATTTATAAATCAGGTCCTGTATCTTGTTTATGGCTGGTTCAATGACATTGCCATAGCTGATATGAATATGGCGATAAGTGGAATCACGGTCTTCATAAACTTCAATGATTTTATCAAGAAGTTCATTTACCCCTTTGCCTTTGGAGCCAATAGTAGGTATGAAGGGTATTCCCAACAATTTGCCAAGTTTATCGTGGTCCAGTGTGTTTCCACTCTCCAGCAATTCGTCGTGCATATTCAGCACACCCACCATTTTAATATCCATATCGATAAGTTGGGTGGTGAGAAATAGATTCCTTTCCAGATTTGAACTGTCAATAATGTTCACTACTACATCAGGAACTGAATCTATGATAAAATCACGCACAAACAACTCCTCAGGGGTGTAGGCTGTTATTGAATAAGTACCCGGCAGGTCGGTAACATTGAAAATATAATCTCCCTTTCTGAACTTTGCATCCTTGGCATCAACCGTTACTCCTGAATAATTGCCAACATGTTCCCTCAAACCTGAAGCATGATTGAAAAGAGTGGTCTTGCCGGAATTAGGATTTCCGACAAAGGCAACGTTAATGGTCTTCTTCTTCTGCTGAACTGTTGAAGTAAATAAATTGCCCACTCTGGAGCTCACCCCAAGTTCTTGCTGCTCACTTGTTTCTGATTCTGTAAGTATCTCAATCATCTGCGCCTCTGAATTACGCAGTGAAACATTGTAACTCATCACATTGTATTCAACCGGGTCCATGAGGGGAGCCCTTTGAATTACGCTAACTTCCTTACCCGAAATAAACCCCATTTCAAGTATTCGCTTACGAAATGCACCTCTTCCACGTACTTTAGTAATTATGCCTTTTTCACCCGGTGCAAGATCAGCTAATGTCATGCTTTAACTATTTAGAATCATTTTAAATTGAGACAAAAGTATTACATTTATGGTTATTACCAATCAGAATTCCAAAAAAAAGAGATTTCAATGCCTATCCAACTAATTGCTTGAAATAAAGGATAAAAAGAAATATAATTCTGTAACTTCGTCAAAACAATTGGTATCGGTAAACCCATTACACTCAAGAACATGACAAAAAGCCACATTCTCATCCTATTGCTTGCCTTCAGTATTCCAACAATGGCACAATGGAGCACCAATCCTTCAGTAAACAATGTTATCTCTGACTTGTCGGGAGAACAGGTTATTCCTAAAGTGGGCATTTGCCAAGATGGCACTATTTACGTCGGTTTCTTTTCAAATGTATCAGGTTTCTATAATGTCAGGTTGCAGAAACTTGACAGTCAAGGCAATGAACTATGGCCACATAATGGTATTCTTATCAGCGACCATCCTACTGATTCATGGGTAACCGATTGGGATATGGCTGTTGATATCAATAACCATGCGGTACTCACATTCTGTGATACACGCAATGGTGGCAATCTTAATACTGTAGCATACCGCATATCACCCGATGGAACATTTGTTTGGGGTGCTGATGGCATTGCCTTATCAAGCAATACCGCTTTCAATGCAGCGCCCAAGGTCACCTGTACTGATGCCGGCAATGCGGTTTTTGCCTGGACATCAGATGATGTCATAATAATGCAGAAGATCAATGCCGCAGGGGTCAAGCAATGGGGAGCCAACGGCATTACCCTTAGCTCGGTCAATTCATTAAGCTGGCCACAGTTATTGCCGGTTGGCACTGATGATGTAATCATGAAATATTTTGATGATGCCGGTTCACCGCCATACCCTACCCGTCATGTATATGCGCAGCGCTATAATGCCGACGGCAATCCGGTATGGGCCTCCCCAACAGTTATCTCAAATGCAGGCGGCATCTCTTCCTGGACACAGATATTCCCTTTTATCAATGATGGCAGTGACGGTTTCTACATAGCATGGCATGATG
>JAEYXG010000158.1 GCA_023428585.1 Bacteroidota bacterium | reverse complement strand
AGCCTGCCGCTAGCGTTCATCCTGAGCCAGGATCAAACTCTCCATTGTAATGAAAAATTTAAATGTTCTCTAAGATGTACTCTCGTTATCGTATTCACATACAATAACGCATTGCTGCTTATTTGTTATTATTGCTCCAATAGTTCAAAGAACTTTTATCTTCTCTTGCCCTCTCTTCCAATCAGGCAATCCTTCTCTTTTTTAAACCGCTTCCTCTGTTGCGATCCCCTCACCGAGTGTTTTACTATCGTTTGGGGCTGCAAAATTAAATACTTTTTTCTTTCCTGCAACAATTTTCAAAACTTTTTTTTGAAATTGTTTCCCCCTCTGCGATTCCTCAATGAACTCCCCCTTTTCCCCTGACTCTAGTCCGTGAATTGGGACTGCAAAAGTACACCCTTTTGTCTTATCTCCAAACGTTTTTTGATTTTTTTTTCAACTTTTTTTGCCATTTCCTTTCAATCGCTGGTTTTCAGTAAGGTACAAAATATGTCTTGTAAAGGTACTGCGCTTGATTTCAGTTTTGTTCTTTTTCGTGCTGCTTGATTTTAGATGGAATTTACATTACCAATTATCCTTCATATACCTGGCAAGTATCCACTATGTATAATATATAGGGTGGGTACAAGGAGGATACTAAGTAAATACTAAGTAATTAATTGGTAGTATCAGCTGAATATTAGACAAAGCCTCTAAACCATGGGATTGCATTTATTATCCTTTTAATTATAGGCAGGTATTTTATCTCATATCTTTAATGTGTATCACGTGCACTATAATATACCCAGTCCTTTTTTATTCTGGATTTTATGAGATGACAGCCTAACCGTGATTTGTGACCTTAAAGTGATGTGCTATATGGAATAATGGCATGTACCTGCAGTCGGCAATATCGTATGAGATTAATATTGTGTTGTTAAGCAGTGTGTTTCTGAAGATAGTAAATAAAAAAGCCTCCGTAACGGAGGCTGGACTGCTTCTTTAATAATGATTGCTCAATCCTCTTGCTTCATATTATGAAATACATTGATTACATCCTCATCACTCTCAATCTTTTCAAGTAATTTCTCAACTTCCGCCTGCTGCTCGGCATTAAGTATCTTTACATCGTTTGGTATGCGTTCAAATGCAAAGGTCTTTATTTCAAATTTGTTTTCTTCCAGGTACTTCTGAATAGGGCCGAAGGCAGTGAAGTGGGCGTAGATGTTTATTTCGTCGTCATCAACAAAAATCTCTTCTACTCCATAGTCAATCATTTCCAATTCGAGTTCATCAATTTCAATGCCCGGCTTGATGGCAACTCTGAATGAGCATTTACGGTCAAACAGGAAATCGAGCATTCCCATTGTGCCTAGTGTGCCCCCATTATGGTTGAAATAACTTCTTATATTGGCAACGGTACGCGTAGGATTATCAGTGGCTGTTTCAACCAGAACGGCAATTCCGTATGGACCATATCCTTCATAAACCACTTCTTTATAATCGGCAGAGTCTTTTGATACAGCTCGCTTGATGGCACGCTCCACATTTTCCTTGGGCATATTTTCACTCTTGGCATTCTGCATGAGCAACCTAAGCCTTGGATTCATATCAGGATCAGGACCACCAGCCTTAACTGCTATTTCAATATCCTTGCCGAGGCGGGTAAATACCCTTGCCATATTTCCCCATCTTTTCATCTTGCGCGCTTTGCGAAATTCAAATGCTCTTCCCATGCTATATCTATTTAGCTTACAATGAAGTAGTTATTTTAATAGATTAACTTAATGATCTTTATTTTAGGCAGCAAATTTACAACGAAATTACGCATAATGAACAAAACTGATTATGTAATGGAATTCTTCCAAACCATGCCACGGTATTTTTGCCGGGCACAATTTTATTTTGCAGGTGGAAATTTTCAAAATAAAATTACTGTGATGAGATTATTTATTATATATTTGGATAACTCAAAAATGTAAGATATGAGAAATTTTACCCTTACTCTCACTGCTTTGGTATTATCAATGCAAATTGCTGTTGCACAGAATAATCCGCCTATTGGCGTTAGTGATACGGTTAATAGTATAAGCCAGGTTCCTATATTGATTGATGTTCTGGCAAATGATTATGATCCGGATGGCGACAGTATTTATATCACAGGTGTTAATAGTTATAGCAATCCATCACACATAGAAAACGGGATGATCTGGTTTCTTCCCGGTTATAATCCCGGACCACAGCATTTCAGGTATACCATCAGTGATGGACAATCAAACGTGACCGTTTATTCGGTGGTTATGACTGTTATCAATCCTGATGCGCCGGTTGCCGTTCCTGATACGCTTGATATGGTGCAGATGGTTCCTGAAACGATTGATTTATTGAGTAATGATAGCGAACCGAATGGTGATTTAGTCAAAATAGCCGGGGTTTTTTATGCAACAGGTTGTTCAGTTACCGTCAATCCTGATTCCTTAACGGTTACTGTTACTCCTGCATACACTGAATACTGCAGTTTTGATTATCAAATAAGGGAAATTGGATCTGATTCGCTCTTATCGCAAAGAGTAACTGTAATAATTTATGTTGCTGAAAATCCTGACAGGCCTATTGCTGTAGCTGACACCATATTCACAACCGGCGGAATAGCTGTAGAGCACCCTGTATTATTAAATGATTATGATCCGCAGGGCGATGCAATTGAAGTGTACCATGTTGGCTATGTGGAACATGGAACGATTGAAAAAACGCCTATCGGTTTGCGGTATACTCCTGAATTGTCATTTGCCGGTGAAGAGTCCACCTACTATTATGTGAGGGAGGTTAATGACACCTCCATCTATTCAGAACCGGTATGGATTCAGATATATGTGGGCAAGAACCCACACTGCCCGGTTGGCCTTCCTGACACAGCCTCCGGTATGTCAGCCGTACCAATTATAATCGATGTACTGGCGAATGATCATGATCCTGATGGTGACATGATTGAAATAGCCGGTGGAGAGGTTACCCCCGACAATAAAATTCTCTATACTTCCATGAGTTTCGTTACCGGTTATGATTCCATCACCTACAGAGTCAGAGAGGTCAATAATCCGTTATCGTACTCTGATCCTGTAAAAGTTAAAATAAAACTGCAACCCAACCCTGCTTTTCCATGGGGTGTGAATGATACAGTTTCTGTACTGGCCGGAAATTCAGTTGTGATCCATCCATTGGATAATGATATCAATAATGGATTCGATAGTTTGAAAATCAGAACTGTCTTCAGGCCCGAAAATGATGATCTTGGACTTATAGATTATGATAATCAGAGTATTACATTTACAGCGCCCTACCAGGCTGAAGGCACCTGCAGGCTCAGCTATATTATGAATCCTCCAGACTCCAATTTGACTTGTGCCGGAAGGGCTGATATTTTTATAAATATCCTGAAAAGAAATTACTACGACTCACTCACCGTCAATAACATCAATGCAGGGGTGGATGCCGATGGGAATCTCTTTTCTATGATTTACCGATACCCTGAAGGCTCAAATATGGTCGGACAGTACTATGGAGAGTATTATCAGCACTTCAAGGTGCCTGCCAACCAGTCAGCAAGTACCATATTCCAAAATCGCTTCATCATTGGTGGTTATGACCAGAATAATGAACTCCATATTAGCGGCAACATGGAAGATTGGAAAGCTGGTCCAGTTTCTGAAATATATAATGAAATATACGATCTCCGTTTTTTGAGATTATGGAAGCTCACCAGGGAAGAAGTTGAATTCCATAAACAGAATCGTTTTACCGCCGGATATGAACCCTCCGCTGCTATTGTGGATTGGCCAGGCACCGGTGATACACAGGCTGGTCAGGCACTGCAACTGGCTCCATATTTTGATGAAAACGTTGATGGATTTTATGATCCCGATAATGGTGATTATCCACTGATACGCGGAGATGAGTGCATCTTCTTCATGAACAATGATAACACCGTCAGAATTGATACCTTGGGCCAGCCGCTCAATGTGGAGCTTCATGGCATGGTATACGGCTTTAACAATCCGGCTGATACCGCCTTATTTAACACGGTATTTGTGCATTATGATATTATTAACCGATCGGCGAATACGTATAATGATTGCTTTGCCGCAGTTTTTAATGACTACGATATAGGTGCTGCCAATGATGATTACTTCAAAACTGACGTAACACGGGCGTCTGTAATCGGCTATAATTCAAGGGATATAGATGCTGTGTACGATTATGATCAACAAGCTTATGGCGACAATCCTCCTGCTCAGTCAATAACAGTTCTGGCCGGCCCCTTTATGGATCCCGATGGGAATGACAATCCTTCAGGAGGATGTGATGAAAGCATCAACGGAATCAACTTTGGCAATGGTGTGGCTGATGATGAACGGCATGGACTTTCAGGTGGTCTTTATTATCAAACAATGGAATTCTCTTGGAATGGGGGCGTTGACTATCAGGAATTATATAATTTCATGACCGGAATATGGGATGACGAAACACCGGTAATGTATGCAGGTAACGGCCACCTCTCCAATGGCGGTATTGGAACACCTGCCCGGTATATGTTCCCGGGTGATTCTGATCCGCTGAATTATGGCACCAATTGCCAGCTTCCGGGTAACGGTTATAACCAGGGTACTAAGTTCTGGACAGAAGAGCAGGTAAGAAACCGTGCCGGCGACCGCCGCACATTAGCCTCCATGGGACCTTTTACACTGGCACCCGGACAAGTACAGGAAATTGACCTGGCATACTGTGCAGGCCTTGGTGATAATGGGGCCATGTCCTCAGTAAACCAGCTGCTCCGAAATATTGACTCTCTCAGAAATGCCGTTGCCAATGGCAATGTAATCATACCAAACAGTTCATTGGGTCTTCAACAGAAGGAATCCTATTCTAATGTAACCTTATACCCAAACCCTGCTGAAGATATTATTGCCATTGGTAATATGCCTGCAAGTGAGAAGGCAGAGTATTCAGTTTATAATCTCTATGGTTACAAAGTGCTGAGTGGAAATCTCACCGGTGTAAGGCCAACCATTAAAATTGGAATGCTTAAACCAGGGATGTATATTGTAAGGATTACTGATGGTAAGTATGGTAGCACCGGGAAGTTTGTGAAGAAGTAATGACTTTCAACCGTGAAGACATACAGAAGTGAAGAAATGAAAATGTGAAAACGTTGGACAAGTTGAATTGGTGTGTCAAGTGAAGTAAGATGAGTTATGGGTGGGTTATAAATTTTTAGGAAATGAGTGACAAGAGTAGTGAAGGGTTTTTACCTGTTTATGGCGGGTATCGAAAATTGTACAGTTATCAGAAAGCTGAAATAATTTATGATGGTACAGTCTTCTTCACCAGGCGTTTTTTTTAAACCATTTGACCAAACTGTTGATCAAATGGTTCAGGCTGCCAGAAGTGGTAAATAAAATATTGCAGAAGGAAGTATGGCTTCAGCTACGTCTTAAAATACAGAGATAAAACTAACTAATGTTGCCAAGGCTAGCCTGGAGGAGCTTTGATGGATTATCAGGATTTTTTAAGTGTCAGAAACCTGTATTTGTGGGAAAGCACACACCAACTGGTAAAAAGGCTACAGGAACTTAAGAGAAGCACTTCAACGCCGACTTATGAAACATTTAAGAAAGCAATAGAGCATGAAAATCCTGAAATCTGCGCTAATACGATGATAACCTTAATCAATTTTGCTACGTATCTGCTAAGAAGACAATTGACAAAACTTGAAAAGGATTTCTTAAATGAAGGTGGAATATCAGAACGTATGGCTGTCGCAAGAAAAAATCATAGCAATAATCACTAATAACTCGTCCTGCATGTCCCGCATGTCCCCATTATTTTCACTTCGCAATCACGACCTTGGTATTCTCAGCTTTATTGCCAGTGCTCAACCGTAGGTAATACAAGCCTGCCGGAAGATAATCAAGCCGGGCATTAATTACCTGGAGGCCTGCATCACGGTACCCGCTGTATATTTCAAGCACTTTAAGGCCGGTTGAATTATAGAGTTCCAATGAGAGGTGGCCTTTTGCGGGCATATTAAGTGGGATAATGATATCACCGAATGCCGGGTTAGGATAAACATCACCAAGTATCGTGTTATGGTATTTGGTCTTTTCGGGAATCGATAATCCTGTTTCAGGCACTGCCAGTTTCTTTGAAGTAAATAGCTTGAATTCACCGGCCTTCATGTATATGTTGTCTGTCAATGAGACTACATTGAGTGAGTCACCTGTAAAGTAGTCATACCATAGGCCAAGCTGATTGAAGCCCGGCAATACCTGGGCAGGTTGAACGCCAAAGTTGCCTACTACCGTTACTGACATCTCTTCACTTCTCAGGTTAATGCTTTTTTGCGTTCCCTGCCCACTTACTGTGAAATCGTTGGTACGGAACACATCGTATTCTTTCTTGAGTTTTAAAAGGGCCGCAGTCATGGTGTAAAGATGGTGGCGTCGCCAGTCGTCCATATAGTCCCATCTGATGGGTTTTTCTCCCAGACGGCCGTTGTAATCAATGGAGTAGTCATAGGCCAGTTCGCCAAATTGCCATATCATCTTGGGGCCGGGTATGGTATAAAAAAATGCGGCTGCCGAGATCATTCTTGTAATTGCAGTATCAGGGTGAGCTATGTTATACCATGGATTGTTAATATTGCCATCGGTGAGTATTGAAACCATCAACCTTTCTTCATCGTGGCTTTCCATGTAACCAATGAGGTTGGGGTCATTCCAGCCCCTATTTATATATGATCCCCACGATAGGTCGTTGTCGTTCTTTCCCGACACTGATTGGCGGTATTTGTAGTTCATGTTCCCCCAGAGCATCATGCCGTAATTGGCCAGCACTTTTTCTTCGGTATTATCGGCAAAGTGTTCCAGAATAATATAGGTACCGGGATCAGTGGCCCATATTTTATTGGCAATGTTCATCCATATGGCAATTCTCGATGCGTCGTAATAGCCCCAGGCAGTGGTATTTCCCAGTGTGTTGTTCTGTGTGAATCCCTTTGAGAGGTCAAAGCGGTAGCCATCTACCCTGTATTCGGTAAGCCAATATTCAACTACCCGTTCAACGAGTTCCTTGGTTGCCTGACTCTCATGGTTGAAGTCGTAGCCAACATTGAAATCGTGCTTTGCAATAGGGTTGAGCCACGGGTTATTGGCGGCAGGCCTGTTGTAAGTGACATCCCAGTAAAGCCTTGCAAAAGGGGAGGAGCCGAATACATGGTTCAGCACTATGTCGAGTATCACCACAAATCCCTGTTGGTGGCAAACATCAATGAATTCCTTCAAGTCATTCTTAGTCCCATAGTATTTGTCGGGGGCGAAATGAAAAGCGGTGTTATAACCCCAGCTGGAGTTACCCTCGAATTCTGATACCGGCATGAGCTCAATGGCATTCACACCCAGTCGCTTCAGATAGCTGAGAGTGTCCTTGAGCGTCTGGTAATCATGGGTAGCCACGAAATCACGCAGCAGGAGCTCATAAATAACCAGATCGGTTTTTGCCGGACGACTATAGGTGGTGTTGGACCAGTTATAAGGTGTCTGGGCTGTTTGCAGCACCGAGGCTATCTGGTCCGTTTTGGTGGAAGGATAGGGTATCAGGCCGGGATAGGTACTACTGCTTATGTACTTGTCATTCCAGGGATCCAGCAGTTTATCGGCATAGGGATCGGCAATGAGAATCTCATCGTCAACCCTATATTGGTATATATATTCCTTCTGCGGGATGAGTCCTCCAATCTCTTTCCAGAAGCGGTCGCCATCCTTGAACATGAACCCCTCATCAGAGAATTCCCAGTTGTTGAAATCACCCAGTATGAACACATTATCCTTGCCGGGGGCATAAAGGGAAAGAATTACGGTACTGTCGCCCATGTAATTGATCCCATTCTTTATTCCGGCGGGAGCCGGCATGGTTACTACATCCTGTTTTACAAAGTAATAGGCTGAATCACTCGCGGTTTCATCCCCGGCAACGGCATCAATCCTTATATAGTGTTTGCCCTGAGGCTCCGCGGTAATGACATGGTTGAGCATAGTTGAAGTGGTGTATGTTACGGGTAATCCGTCAACAATCAAGAATATGGTATCCGCATTATCGGCCACGGCACTGATTTCAATGGCCTCACCGGGCAACACCAGACTGGCATAATTAACCGGTTCATTGATGGTGACATTCAACCCTTCAGAATAAACATCGACGAATATATCGCCATTTGTTGCTGTTTTTCCTTCAAAGTAGCTGTTGTTATTCACCGGTAAATCACTTCTGAAGACAAAAGCCATCTGAAGAATGGTCTCTGATTCGGGTACACCGTAAAATTCTCTTATTGACTGTGTGCCGGTGGTAAACTTATACAGGTCAGGCCCGATTCTCTCCAGCTTGGTCTCAGGGGTATTTTCTCCCCAATCGGTCTGAACGTATTTCCAGTCTGATGGTCCGCCGCTCAGATTGGTGATAACGCCGGTATGTGCATATACATCGCCCGTATAGCCTGCCAGTCCGCCATTGCCCTCCTGAGCATTGAAGGTAACTTCAACTTGCTGGTCCTCTGAAGGGAAAAGTGGTGATGTTACAATGAGTTGTGCATACACTGATGTGAGGCTCACTACCATGAGTGTGATGATCAAGCCCGCTTTTATCTTTATCTTGTCCATTGTAAGTTATGTTTTCTTGTTCAACCGTATTGTGAAGGTACTACCCTTGCCTTCAGTGCTTTTCAGTTCAAGTTCGCCGTTGTTTCGTTCAATCATCTCCTTGCAAAGGATGAGGCCGAATCCTGAGCCGCTTTCACCTGCTGTTCCAACTCGAGTATACTTCATTTTGGTATCGAATATCTTCGGAATATCAGCTTCCGGTATTCCGATACCGGTGTCTATTATACTAATGGTGTCTTCATTTTCGCCTTCATGCAGTTCAACGGTAATAGCGCTGCCGGTGTTCGAGAACTTGATTGCATTTATAAGTAAGTTACGCAACACCAGATTCAAAACATTGCTGTCAGTTTTAACAATGAGTTCCTTATCGCCTTGGATATTGACACCCAACTGCTTGTTCTGTAAAGATAATGAAAGACTTTTAATTATTTGCTCTACCGGATTCAATACTTTTATACTCTCATTGCCTGTCAATGTATCATTTTTTGTTCTAGCCCATGCAAGCAGTTCTTCAAGGATGCCATATCCGTCTTCCGATGATTTCTGCAAGTCGGCAAGGAACTCCTTTAGTTTGTCGGGGGTAAGCTCATCCATCATTTCATTGATAAGACCGGTGAGGTTGATCATCTGATGGAATGATGTTCGGAGGTCATGTGCAATGATTGAGATAATCCTGTCTTTCTGGTTTATAGCCTCCTTTATCTGGGCATTTGAGAGATGCAATTCATTGAGCAGGTTTTGTGATTGCTGTTCCAGTCTTTTTCTCTTTGTAATATCATGCAGTAGTATCAGGTTTCCCTTGAAGAGGTTGTAATCGTTTCGTATTTCGTTAATGGTAATTTCCAACCACTTTTCAGGATCGCTTTGTAGCATTAATTCTGTTTCCTTTATGCCCTTGGCACCCTGCTGGGAGATGTGCCTCAGCCATTCCACATCCTTTATGGCATGAATGGAGTATGAATCTTCCTTCAAACCTATTATACGAGCACCGGCGGGATTTAGGAACATAATCTCGCCATTCTCATCCATCACTATCAGTCCATCTTGAATAACGGTGGTAATCTGGCTGCTGACTGATGGAATGATCTTGAACATCCCAAACCTGGATATTGCATAAGCGAAAATCAATCCGGTAAATGGAAGGCTCATTATTGTGAGATCAAGCCCTTTAAGAGGTGAAAGGCCAAACAGGTACAGGGTAGTAAAAACAATAGGTACCGTACAACCCAAACTAAGCACCTTTAGCTGCTTTTGCATGATAACAGGGAAATCAGAGAGGG
>JAEYXG010000108.1 GCA_023428585.1 Bacteroidota bacterium | reverse complement strand
ATGCAGGAGTTATCAGGCATGGTGCAAAAGTACTCTATGCTTACTCCGAAGCCACTGTGCCTAAAATGACCGTTATATTGCGCAAAGCTTATGGTGGAGGTTATATAGCCATGTGCTCAAGCCACCTGAAAGCTGACTTTGTTTTTGCATGGCCTACAGCTGAAATTGCAGTTATGGGACCGGAAGGTGCAGCAAATATTATTTTCAGAAATGAAATAAAAAATGCTGAAAATCCTGACGAAATGCGCAAACAGAAGATAAAAGAATATAAGGAGAAATTCGCTAATCCTTATGTTGCTGCAGCTTACGGATATGTTGATGCGGTAATTGAACCCACAGAGACAAGAAACATGCTAATACATGCTCTTGAAATTTCTTCTGAAAAAGTTGAAGTAAGGCCGAATAAAAAGCATGGAATACCCCCATTTTAATTTTCATTGATTATGGAAGAAAAAGACGAATCTCAGGAAATAAAGAGTATTATAATTGACAATGTCAAATATAAAACCAGGCTCACTAAAAAATATTTAGCCAGAAAATCCTATAGCCCTGCTGAAATAGGGAATATATACTCTTTCATTCCGGGTACTATTCTCAAAATCGCTGTTAAGGAAGGCCAAAAAGTTAAAAAAGGGACACATCTTCTTGAGCTGGAAGCGATGAAAATGGCTAATAACCTTATCTCCTCCATGGATGGCACAATTAAGAAGATTCATGTGAAGGAAGGTGAGATGGTAGCCAAAAACACACTATTGGTGGAAATCAGATAGATTATTTCATAACCAGCGGTAAGGTTATTACTAATTTATCAATTCTAGCTGAACAAAGGAATCTTGAAAATAATAATTTGTTTGATTTACAAGTTATTTTCTGTCCATATCTTATTCATATCCTCTATTGAGGCAAGAATTGAATCACAACCTGTTCCAACTATTGAAGAGGTTTTATATAGCATTGGAAGTTCTTCCCAATATTGGAGCAAACTCTTACTGATAGCTGATATATTTGCGGCCAACTGATTGGGAGATAATTTGTCAGTCTTTGTAAAGACAATTGAGAATGGAAGCAAATTCTCTCCAAACCAGTTAATCATATCCCTGTCGGAATCCTTCAACTCAATCCTGCTGTCAACAAGTATAAAAGTATGAAGCAGGTTTTGTCTTTTCAATAGGTAATGGTGTATCATGATCTCCCATTTCTCACGTTCAGTTTTAGATATCCTGGCATATCCATAACCGGGAAGATCAACCAGCAACCATTCATCATTAACTAAAAAATGGTTGATTAATCTGGTTTTACCGGGTGTTGAAGAAACCCTGGCAAGATTTTTTCTATTAAGCAACTGATTGATCAAGGAAGATTTTCCTACATTGGAACGACCAATAAAGGCATACTCGGGCTTCTCAATTCTGGGACATTTCTTATAATCTGTACTACTGGCTATAAATTCGGCATGGTGAATTATCATTTCAACTATTCTGGAATTGTTAAATGACGTTCAATTTTCATCCCATATATATCAGCTATGGTTATAAGTATACCCGATTCCTCTACATCTCCAAAATCAGAATTTATACTCGTGCCAAAGAATTTCATTGTGGGCGATAAATTCATATAGGCATTGACTAAAGGAGGTATTGACTCGCCAAGGGATCGAACCTTCTGGATTAAAAGCTTGTAGTCCTTCTCATACAAGTCATTACTGAAGACAGCTTCAAGTTCTTTAATGTCGGTTGAGAGCTTCAAGGAATTATAAGGCATAACGAGTTGTTCAGTATCATGAAAATACTTATACATAAAATACAATATAAGATCCCTAGCTTCGGTATTATATGAAGGATACATGGTTATTTTACCAAAGTAGTACCTTGCATCAGGATTTTGAAGAATAATTGCACCAAGGCCATCCCAGATATTATCCAGGGAATACATCCCTTTCCTTATATTATTTGTGGGTTGGTAATTTGGCTGAACAAATGACCTGCCCAACTCAATAGTGTAAGGAAGATATTCATCTCGGAACTTATCACTATATTTAAACAATTTGAAGGTAGGAGTATGAAATTCATTATCAGCACCCAGTTCCAAATTCTTGCAGTACAGGTATCTATATCCACCAACAATTTCTTTATCAGCAGGATTCCATACAATTAACTGTTGAAATGGGTTGTTGTCAGTATCATAACTATCAAGATCATAACTTTTACCGGTACCTCCTCCGGCGTCTCTAAAAGTGATTTCACGCAATCTGCCAATTTCAAGAGTAACGTTAGGTGCGTTGTGATAATCAATCACATATATATAGTTATTTCCGGCATTGGTCTTTCTGATCAATTTATCAGGAGTAAGCTCTTTCTCAATAGATTCCCGGGAAACGGGTGGTATAATGTTTTCCATATCAGTAAATCATTGGTGAAAAGTCAATGTAGGCATCCTTTTCAAGTTTATAAACGTGTTTGCGCAATTCAGATGCCCAGACTTTATCTTTAATTCGCTTATCAAAGAGATTGATGGATATCGGTTTACCAAAAGTAATAATAATGTCTTTATTATTTTGTTTGAACATCTCATCAACAAGATATACCATCTCTATGTTGGCCTTAAGTCCTATTTTTTTTCTAAATCGAGCCAAATTGTAAAAGAAGGAAGAATTTTTGCCGCTAATATGCACTGGCAAAATGTCTCTGCTATACTTCCTTGCCATTGATAGGAATGTTTTCTTCCATTCCAGATCGAGAATCTGTTTACCGGTCTTGCGTGAACAAAGCCCTGCCGGAAAAAAAATTACAATATTATCTGAAGCGAAAGTGTTGTTGATTGATTCAATATTCTCTGAGTTCGAGCCGTGCTTATTAATAGGGATGAATAACGACCTGAGATTTTCAATATACATTAAAAAATCATTTGCAGTCATTGAGATATCGGGATTTACTCGACCAGCTGCAAGCATCAATGCCATTCCATCAAGACCTCCCAAAGGATGATTTGAAGCAACAACATATGGCTTGCTTTTATCAAAATTATCCTTCCCAAGCACTTTAATATTGACATTGAATTCAGAAAGAACTGCATCGAGAAAATCAATACCTTGCTTATCGCGATGCCTGAAAATAATATCGTTTAATCTCTCCTGGTGCAGAATCCTCTTTAAGTACCTGATCACAAACGAAGGTAAAATCTTTAATAATCCAGGATTCTTACCTGCAATCACTTTCTCGACATCAATGAATTTAGGTGCAATAGTTTCTGAATGCATTTCTTTTAGTTCTCTTTTCGAATTAAGAGGATTAATATTTCACAAAATTAATGAATTCGAAGGTTATAGTAACACTTTTAATTATGACCTTTTTAGGAAACACATGTTGAAAATTGACTATTACATTCTATCAAATTGATTTTCTGCTATTTATGAAGATATCAATTGCTTGAAATCCAGCCAAAGAATAAAAGTTATCAACAATAGTGGTAGAATGTGGGAAAAAGTGGATTTTATGCACTATATTTACACCATAAAACACCTTTTTGTAAAATGTTGGAAATGATAGGAGTTCACGAATGCAAAGTTGACAATAAGGGCCGGATATTGATTCCTGCTGCCCTGAAGGGTCAATTGGAAGCATATCTGGCTGATGGCTTTATCATTAAAAGAAGCATTTTTCAACAGTGTCTTGAGATTTACACTAAAGCTGAATGGGATGAAGCAATAAAGGGAATAAACAAACTCAACAGATTTGTCAAAAAGAATACTGATTTTATCAGAGTATTTATGGCTGGTGTTAAGGAAGTTGAATTGGATGTTTCCGGCAGATTATTGATCCCACGCGATCTGGCAATATTTGCCAGCATAACCAAAAATGTAGTCCTAGCTTCTGCACTCAACATTATTGAAGTTTGGGATAAAGACAAATATGAAGCAAATATTGCAGAAGGGCAGGTGAATTTCTCTGAATTAGCAGAAGATGTTATGGGCCAAACGAGTTAATAAAATGTATCACAAACCGGTATTGCTACATGAGACCATTGACCTGATGGATATTAAGCCAGATGGAATTTATGTCGACGTTACCTTTGGTGGAGGAGGTCATGCAAGGGCAATACTTGACAAGTTAACAACCGGAAGACTATACGGATTTGATCAGGATAAAGATTCTCTGAAGAATGATCTGAATGATTCCCGCTTTCAACTTATAAATCAGAATTTCAGGTATTTAACTAATTTCCTGAAATTCTATAAAGCAACACCGGTTGATGGAATACTTGCTGATTTGGGCATTTCATCCTATCAGATTGATAATCCTGCCAGGGGATTCTCCACCAGATTTGAGAGTGAACTCGACTTAAGAATGAATCAAAGTGCAGAAATAAGCGCTCGTAACGTCATAAACAATTACAATACCGAAGACCTTAAAAGAGTTTTTAAAAATTATGGTGAATTCAACAATGCATTCCATATTGCTCAACGTCTGGTAAATTCAAGAGTTGAGAAAGAAATAACCTCAACATCTGAATTAAAGGAAATTCTCAAGTCATTTGCAGAAAAAGGGCGTGAAAATAAATTCTATGCCCGTATTTTTCAAGCTTTACGCATTGAAGTCAACAATGAGATTGAAACATTGAAGGAGTTCCTTAATCAAACAATCAATGTTATTCGACCAGGGGGTAGATTAGTTGTTATCTCCTATCACTCTTTGGAAGACAGACTTGTTAAGAATTTTATGAGATCCGGGAATTTTGAAGGTGTGATAGAGAAAGACTTCTATGGAAATATTATTTCTCCATTCAGACCAGTGACAAGAAAAGCAGTAATTGCTAGTGATTCTGAACTTGAAGGCAATCCCAGATCAAGAAGCGCAAAGCTTCGGGCTGCAGAAAGGACAGAATATGAATAAAGTCAAGAATACAATTAAAAAAACCGAGGCAATAAAAAAACAGCCGAAGATAACCTCCAGTAAACGCTTTAAGCGAATACATTTATTCAACCAAAACGTTTCATTTAGTAAATCTGCTGCTTCAATTCTCGATGGGAGTTTCCTGACTCGCGAAAATCTGTTAAAACAGATACCATTTATCATTTTTATCACTTTCCTGGCTGTAATTTATATTGCCAATTCTTATAATGCAGAAAAGACAATCATTGAAATTAACAGAACCAAAAGGCAACTTGAGGAATTGCGATATGAGTACATAACTACCAAATCAAAACTTATGTTTCAGAGCAAGCAATCAGAGGTTGCTTACAGACTATCAGCTTCTCAAGTAAAAGAATCAATAGTTCCACCAATAAAACTTATAAATAATCAGGTAAAAAGATGAGTAGCGAGAAGAATGACATATTGAGGAATGTCTATCTGGTCTACTTTGTTGTAGTTCTGGTTGGTTGTGCAATTATTGGCAAAGCTATTTATATTCAAGCCTTCGAAGGAGAGATGTGGCGCGAAAAGGGGAAAATAATGAACCTGAAGGTAGAAAAGGTTGAAGCGGTTAGAGGAAATATCATGGCTAGTGATGGTAGTTTGTTGGCTGCCAGTGTCCCCCTCTTCAATTTGCGGATGGATGCAGGAAATACTCACTATAATGATGAATATTTTTATGATAATGTTGATTCACTGGCATGGCATTTATCAAATCTCTTTATGGACAGGACAAAGAGCAAATACAAACAAGTACTTGTAAATGCCAGAAAATCAAACAACAGATATCTCTTACTAAAACGCGATATCACTTTTGATCAATTGAAAAAGGTTCGTCGTTTCCCAATTTTCAGGGATGGAAAATACAAAGGAGGTATTATTGCAGAACAGAAGAGCAAAAGGGTTCTTCCCAATCAATGGCTAGCATTTCGAACAATTGGCTGGGATAAAGAAGGTACAAAAAACGATGTGGGCCTTGAAGGTGCATATAGTGAAATCCTCAAGGGTGAAAGCGGCAGCAGGCTGATGCAACGAATTGGAAGTGGGGCCTGGAGACCCACTAATGAAGAAAATGAGATAGAACCGAAAGATGGTCACGATATTATCACATCCATTGATATTAACATACAGGATGTAGCAGAGGATGCATTAATGCGTCAATTAATTGAAAATGAAGCTGACCACGGCTGTGCTGTCCTAATGGAAGTTAACACAGGTTTTATTGTTGCCATTGCCAACCTGGGGAAGAATGACAAGGGCTTTTATGAAGAAAAACTAAATTATGCTTTAGCCGAAAGTTCAGAACCAGGCTCAACATTCAAAACAGCTTCTCTTCTTGCAGCATTGGACGAAGGAGTAATAAACTTGGATGATATAGTTGATACCGAGGATGGCACAACACGTTTTGCAAACAGGACAATGCGTGATTCACACAAAGGGGGATATGGCCAAATTAGCGTTGGGAGAGCTTTCGAATTATCATCAAACGTTGGAATATCGAAAGTCATTGTCAATGCCTTTAAGAGTGAACCCCAACGGCTAATTGACAAATTTTACTTCATGAGGTTAAATCAACCTCTTGGAATGGATATACCAGGTGAAGGAAACCCAGAAATAAAAAGTACTGACAATAAATTTTGGTCGAAAGTATCACTGCCTTGGATGTCAATTGGCTATGAGATTAAACTAACACCACTGCAAACACTGGCATTTTATAACGCTATTGCTAATAATGGTCAACTTGTAAAACCTCAATTCATAAAGGAAATCAGGTCAGCAGGTCTTGTTACTCAAAAATTCGAACCTGTAATTTTAAAAGAAAATATAGTAAAGAACCAAAGCTCAATTGACAAATTAAAAGAACTGCTTGAGAGTGTTGTGGAGAAAGGAACTGCCACAAATCTTAAAAATTCTGTTTATAAAATAGCAGGTAAAACAGGCACAGCCCAAATTGCCCAGGACAACAAAGGGTATAATAAATCAAACTACAAGGCATCATTTGTAGGTTACTTTCCAGCTGATAATCCTAAATATTCTTGTATTGTCGTAATCAACAATCCTACAAAAGGCATCTACTATGGCGGCTCCATTGCAGGTCCTGTTTTCAAGGAGATAGCCGATAAAGTATATGCCACGCGATTAACTCCTGATCAAAAAAGAATTGATAGCATCCCTTCTAATAACATTAAAATGGCATCCGGCTCATTTAATGACCTTGCTTATTTATTAAAATATTCCAATCTGAAGTTAGAGCCAATGAAGGATTCGGAATACATCAAGATTGAAACCATTGATTCTGTCATGGTAGTTAAACCTTTGGTCATTATTGATGATAAGATGCCTGAAGTTATTGGCATGGGGGCAAGGGATGCTATCTTTTTACTGGAATCAGCAGGCATAAAAGCAACGGTAGTTGGGAAAGGGAAGGTTAGAAAGCAATCCATATTACCTGGTGCATCCATAAAAAGAGGTATAAACTGCATAATTGAATTAGGTTAACGAGAATGAAACAACTTAAAGACATATTATATAAGTGTAGTCTTTTACGAGTAATTGGCAATATTGATATCGCTATTGACAAAATCTCATTTGATTCACGTGAAATCACCAATGATTCAGTATTTGTTGCCATTAAGGGAACTATAACTGATGGCCATAAGTATATAAATCAGGTAGCAGAACAAGGTATTGCAGCAGTGGTGTGTGAAAAACTACCCGAAGAGCTTTATGATGATGTATGTTATATTTTGGTCAAAGATTCAAGTGAAACGCTTGGATATATTGCTTGCAACTATTACGATAACCCGTCAGATAAAATTAACCTGGTAGGTATTACAGGGACAAATGGTAAAACAACCACAGCTACTTTATTATATGAGCTATTCCGTTCATTGGGTTTTAAAACAGGTCTCATTTCAACAGTTAAGAATTGTATCGATAGCAAAGAGTATACAGCAACGCATACAACCCCCCAACCTTTGCTCTTGAATGCCCTTTTAGCCGAAATGTTAGACTATGGCTGTGAGTATTGCTTTATGGAGGTAAGTTCTCACGCAATTGTTCAAAACAGGATAACAGGATTGAATTTCAAAGGTGGCATTTTCAGCAATTTGACACATGACCATCTGGATTTCCATAAAACTTTTAGCGCTTACCTGGAAGCAAAAAAGCGCTTCTTCGACAAATTGCCATCTGATGCATTCGCACTTATAAATATCGACGATAAGAATGGCAAAGTAATGACTCAGAATACAAGTGCCAAAATTCATACTATGGCCATCAGGATGCTTGCAGATTTCCATTGTAAGATACTCGAAAATCAATTTGACGGATTATTGATTAAAATAAATGGAACTGAGGTTTGGAGCAAGCTGGTTGGCAACTTCAATGCGTACAATATTCTTGCAATTTACTCTTGCGCAACCCTATTGGGCATGCCAGAGCACGAAGTCTTAATAGCTATAAGCAAGTTGTCTCCTGTTGAAGGTCGCTTTGAATATTTCAAATCACCTGATGGCATTATTGGCATTGTTGATTATGCCCACACACCTGATGCTTTAAAAAACGTGATTGATACAATTAATTCTATTCGTCCAGCCAACGGTAGGTTATTGACTGTTGTTGGCGCCGGAGGTGATAGAGACAGGACAAAGAGACCTATAATGGCAAGTATAGCATCAGAGAACAGCGATATGGCAATCCTTACTTCCGATAATCCAAGAAGTGAAGATCCTGATGAAATTCTCAAAGAAATGGAGAACGGCATTTCAATTGACAAGAAGAAGACTTGCATTATTATTTCTGATCGCCGACAAGCTATTAAAACAGCCTACAATCTTGCAAAAGCCGGTGATATAATACTTATTGCAGGAAAAGGTCATGAAACTTATCAGGAAATTAAGGGAGTGCGTTCACATTTTGATGACAGAGAGGAATTGAAAGAATTATTCAACAATGTTAACCGAAAAAACTAGAAAGTCATGCTGTATTATCTTTTCACTTTTCTAGATAAAGCATACGACATACCAGGTGCAGGGG
>JAEYXG010000104.1 GCA_023428585.1 Bacteroidota bacterium | reverse complement strand
GTATTTGACTATATGAAACATGCTTCAGAATATGGTATCAGCCTGAACGGAGATGTAAAACCCGATTTTGAAGCCATAGTTAAAAGGAGCAGGTCAGTAGCCGAAGGCATGAGCAAAGGCATTCAGTTCCTGTTCAAGAAAAACAAGATTGAGCATATAGCAGGTTACGGTAAGATAAAACCGGGCAAGATAGTTGAAGTTACCGATGCTGATGGCAAAGTGACTGAATACTCTACCCAGCATATAATACTTGCAACAGGTGCACGCTCACGTGAGTTACCGAACCTCAAACAGGATGGCAAAAAGATTATTGGCTATCGTGAAGCTATGGTACTGCCTTATCTTCCTGAAAGCATGGTAGTTGTTGGCTCAGGTGCTATTGGATCAGAATTCGCCTATTTTTATAATACCATGGGTACAAAAGTTACCTTGGTAGAGTTTATGCCAAATGTCGTGCCAGTTGAAGATGAGGAAGTCTCCAAACAACTGGAAAGAAGTTTCAAGAAAGCTGGCATGAAGGTAATGACCTCTTCAACCGTTGAATCAGTTGAAGTTGTTGGTGACAAGTGCAAGGTGACCATACAAACAAAAAAAGGACAGGAAGTTGTGGAGGCTGATATTGTCTTGTCAGCCGTCGGCATTGCCACAAATCTTGAAAACCTTGGTCTGGAAGAAACCGGTATTGTGATTGAAAAAGGGAAAGTAGTGGTTGATGATTTTTACCGTACCAACGTAGAAGGCGTATATGCTATAGGTGATATCGTTCATGGACCGGCTTTAGCGCATGTGGCATCACACGAAGGCATCATCTGTGTTGAGAAGATTGCCGGCAAGCACGTTGATTCTCTAGATTATGGCAACATACCGGGTTGTACCTATACTCACCCTGAAATTGCATCGGTTGGAATGACGGAAAAAGCTGCCCGCGAAGCAGGATATGATGTAAAAGTTGGTAAGTTTCCTTTCTCGGCATCCGGTAAAGCCAGTGCTGCAGGTAATAAGGAAGGGTTTGTCAAAGTTGTTTTTGATGCCAAATATGGCGAATGGTTAGGAGCCCATCTTATTGGTGACAATGTTACGGAAATGATTGCAGAGGTTGTTGTGGCCCGCAAACTGGAAACCACAGGTGAGGAAATCATCAAGGCGGTTCATCCTCATCCTACCATGTCAGAAGCAATTATGGAGGCTGTAGCTGCCGCTTATGATGAAGTAATTCACATTTGATTACAATGGAAATTCTTTCTACTGAAATCCCCGATTTGCTTGTCATTAAGCCAAACGTATTTACCGACGACAGAGGTTATTTCTTTGAATCGTACAATAAGGTTAAACTGGCAGATGCAGGGATTGATGTAAATTTTGTTCAGGATAATGAAAGCAGGTCAATGAAGGGTGTCCTTAGGGGATTGCACTTTCAACATGCTCCTTATGCGCAGGGAAAACTCGTTAGAGTAATAAGTGGTGCCGTGCTGGATGTGGCAGTCGATATTCGTAAAGACTCTCCCACATTCGGCAAATGGGCCTCTATCCTCCTTAGCGGTGAAAACAAATTAATGTACTGGATTCCTGAAGGTTTCGCGCATGGTTTTCTGACACTTCAAGACAACACAATATTCACCTACAAATGTTCAGGGGTATACAATAAAATGGCTGAAGGGTCAATAAAATGGGATGATCCCGACCTTAATATTGAATGGGGTACCGATAACCCAACACTTTCCGCAAAAGATAAGGGTGCTCCTTCGTTTAAGGATTATAAGCGTTCACCGAGATAGGCAATTCATTCCTGTTTTTGGCGTTTATATTTAATATCTCTAAAGCTTTAATCATGAAATTCCCATTTCATAAAACCACATTCTTCCTTCTACTCATCGGCATTGTTACCATTGGAGTCTTTGCCTTTTTTACCGGCGCGGATCAGGACAACGATAAATTGTATTATGAATCTTTTGCCCGGCACAATAAGATTCATTCAATGAATATCCCTGATTCCGTTTCCTTTGCCGGAGAATTAGCTCCTCTTGACATCTACTATGTTCGAGAGGCTCTTGATCGTGAATTGCTTGTCAATACATATTGGCATTCCAATACTATTCTTATGCTAAAACGGGCTGCCCGCTATTTTCCTGTAATTGAGCCTATCTTAAAGGAGAACAATATCCCTGATGATTTCAAATACGTTGCCCTGATTGAAAGTGGACTCATGAATGTGGTTTCACCTTCCAATGCTGCAGGTTTCTGGCAATTCCTTGATGTTACTGCCAAACAGTACGGATTGGAAGTCACAGATGAAATTGACGAAAGATACCACCTTGAAAAATCAACGGATGCTGCTTCAAGGTACATTCTCAGCTCATTCAACAAGTATAGGAACTGGACACTGGCGGCAGCTTCCTACAATGCCGGCCAAGGAAGGATATCGAAAGAAGTTGAGCGGCAAAAAACTGGTGATTACTATGATTTATACCTGAATCAGGAGACATCCAGGTATATATTCAGAATACTGGCATTGAAGTTGATATATGAGGATCCTACCAATTATGGCATATATCTGCGAAACAAGGATCTTTATCCACCTATTCCAACAAAGTCAGTAGAAGTAAATTCGAGTATTGCAGATCTTATTACCTTTGCAGCCGATAATAAAGTGAGCTATCGCGTGCTGAAGGAATTCAATCCCTGGCTCAGATCTGATAAACTTACATTGGCTAACGGGAAAATCTATACTATTCAGTTGCCTGAAAGTGGATACACAAGTTACAATAAACTTGAGAAAAGAGTAAAAGATGGCGACAGCATCAAGGGCAAAGGTAGAATTAGTTCACCTTCAGAACCATTGCCACAGAGCAGAGTTATTCATTAATGGAAACAGAACAACTAATCAAGGATACTGATATCAGCACAGCTGCTGTTTCCAACAGCCTGTCAGTGTATGGAGCCAGAGTGCATAATCTGCAGAATATTGATGTAGTGATTCCTCGTGACCAGTTGGTAGTAATTACCGGCTTGAGTGGAAGCGGCAAGTCATCCCTGGCGTTTGACACTATATATGCAGAAGGTCAACGCCGTTACATGGAAACTTTTTCAGCGTATGCCCGCAATTTTATCGGCAATCTTGAACGGCCTGATGTTGATGAAGTTACCGGATTAAGCCCGGTTATTTCGATTGAGCAGAAATCAACTTCACGTAATCCGCGTTCCACTGTTGGCACCATAACAGAAATCTATGATTTCCTTAGATTGTTGTTTGCGAGGACTGCTGATGCTTTTTCACCGGTAACAGGGCAAAAGCTCATCAAGTATACAGAAGAGCAGATTTTAAAATTGATTCATGAAGATTTTTCTGAAAAGGCAGTTTTAATTTTATCACCTTTGGTGAAAGGACGCAAGGGGCATTACAGAGAGTTATTTGAACAGCTTCGTAAGCAAGGGTTCCTCAAAGTTCGCATTGATGGAGAACTAAAGGAAATTACCTTCGGCATGCAGATTGACCGGTATAAGGTTCATGACATTGAGTTGGTTGTAGATAAAGCAACTGTTAACAATGCGTCAGGACAGAGAATTAAATTGTCAGTTCAAACAGCCTTAAAACAGGGGAAAGGAACTATTTTAATTCTTGATACCGAAACTGAGCAGATTAGATATCTGAGCAAGAACCTGATGGATCCCGCCACCGGAAATGCATTTAATGAACCGGAGCCGAATTCCTTTTCATTTAATTCGCCTTATGGCGCCTGCTCCCAATGCAATGGATTGGGAACTATTACTGAAATTGATTTAAAGAAGATAATCCCCGATCCCAAAAAAAGCATCCGAAAGGGGGGTATCGCCCCATTGGGTGAAGGTAAGGCTACCTGGATTTTCAAACAGATAGAAGCACTGGGTGAGAAATACAAATTCACCCTGGATACCCCTGTTGAAGACATTCCTGAATATGCCCTGAATTCCATATTATATGGAAGCGAGGAGATTCTTAAGGTAAAAAACGAATATCTAGGGGTAACATCTTCCTATTCGTTGAACTTTGAAGGAGTCATCAACTTCATTAATAATCAGCTTAACGAGGAAGGATATGGAGCTCGTAAATGGGCAGGAGGTTTTACCAATATAGTGGAGTGTCCCACTTGTAAAGGAGCACGACTGAATAATGATTCCCTGAATTTCAGGATTGATGGTGTCAATATTGCCGAACTGTCATCTTTGGAACTTTCAGCCCTTAAGGAGTGGTTTGATCAAAATCATTATAGGGATGATTCCCGTCGTGAATATATTGCAAAAGAGATTATCAATGAAATAAAGAGTCGTCTTGGTTTCCTGCTTGATGTTGGCTTGGATTACCTCTCTTTGAACAGGTCCTCAGGTAGTCTTTCAGGTGGTGAAGCTCAAAGAATAAGGCTGGCAACACAAATTGGCTCCCAATTAGTTGGAGTATTATACATTCTTGATGAGCCAAGCATTGGGTTACATCAGCGTGATAACCAACAGTTAATAAAGGCATTACAGAATCTGCGCGATATTGGCAACTCAGTAATAGTTGTTGAACATGATAAGGACATGATTCTATCAGCCGATTATGTGGTTGATGTGGGACCGGGTGCAGGTAAACATGGCGGTAAAATTGTTGCTGCCGGAACTCCCCGACAGATGCTTAATTGCAAAACGCTAACCTGCAGGTATCTTACCGGTGAATTGCAAATACCTATCCCTAAAGTGAGACGAAGTTCAAACGGCAATTTCCTCATGATTGAAGGGGCCACAGGAAATAATTTGAAGAATGTAACACTAAAAGTACCTCTAGGGGTGCTGGTGTGTGTTACAGGTGTTTCAGGCAGTGGCAAGTCGTCATTGATAAATGAGACCCTCTATCCTATTCTGAGTCATCACTTCTACAGATCTGAAAAGAAGCCGCTTCCCTATAAAAAAATCAAGGGACTGGAGAATATTGACAAGGTAATAGAAATCGACCAATCACCCATTGGGCGAACTCCACGATCCAATCCGGCAACTTATACCGGTGTATTTGACGACATCAGAAAATTATTCGCTTCACTTCCGGAAGCCAAGATAAGAGGATACCAACCCGGCAGGTTTTCATTTAATGTCAAGGGTGGCAGATGTGAAACATGCAGAGGTGCAGGTGTAAAGCTAATTGAAATGAATTTCCTGCCTGATGTTCAGGTTCTATGTGAAACATGTTACGGAAAGAGATACAACACTGCTACGCTTGAAGTCAGGTTTAAAGGAAAATCAATTAATGATGTCCTGGATATGACAATTAACCAGGCAGTTGAGTTTTTTGAGAATATCCCGTCCATTCTTCTGAAAATCAGAACACTCAAGGATGTTGGCCTAGGATATATAACACTGGGACAACAATCTACCACCTTATCGGGTGGAGAAGCTCAACGAGTGAAATTAGCCACAGAACTTTCACGCAAGGACACCGGTAAAACAGTGTATATACTTGACGAACCAACAACGGGCTTACACTTTGAAGATGTTAATGTACTGATGAAAGTACTTAATAAACTTGTTGATAGAGGGAACACAGTAATTGTAATCGAGCACAATATGGAAGTCATCAAAGTAGCCGATCACATTATTGACCTAGGCCCGGAAGGTGGAAAAAAAGGCGGTTTCATTGTTGCGGAAGGAACACCCGAGAGCATTCTTGATAAAGCGGAAAGTCTTACTGGTGAATATCTTAATAAAGAAATTAAGTAATTAATATCTACTTTCTTTATCTTTTCTTTTTTTTTCTTTTGATTCTCCTTTGTAATTGTATTATATTTACGCCCAATTACGAAAATCTTAAGTACTTAAAACAAGTTGATGCATCAGTTAGGATTGAATGAAGAAGATAGAATACGGGAAGCTATAACCCCCAAAAGCTGGAATGAAATAATGACCAGCGATTCATGGGAAGTATTCAAAATAATGGCGGAGTTCGTTGAAGGGTTTGAAAAGTTAGGTCGTATAGGGCCTTGTGTTTCAATATTTGGTTCTGCACGTACACACCCCTCAGATAGATATTATAAGCTTTCGGAAGAAATAGCTTATCTCTTGACAAAAAAAGGTTTTGGAGTTATTTCAGGTGGTGGCCCCGGAATTATGGAAGCTGCCAACAAAGGTGCTCATTTTGGAGGAGGAAAATCAGTTGGCCTAAATATAGAATTGCCGTTTGAGCAAAGCTCGAACCCCTTCATTGACCCCGATAAATTGATGATATTTGACTATTTCTTTGTCAGGAAAGTAATGTTTATGAAATATTCACAAGGTTATATTGTCTTACCCGGTGGATATGGAACAATGGATGAGTTATTTGAAGCTATTACTCTGGTGCAGACACATAAAACCGTTAGGTTCCCTATTGTTCTTGTATCAAGGGAGTATTGGCAGGGATTGATTGAGTGGATTAAAAACAAGATGCTTGCTGAGATGAATATCAGTTCATCTGATCTTGACATTTTTTCACTTGTGGATACTGCTGATGAAGCAGTTGAAATTATTGAAAAATATTATAATAAATACGCCTTGAAACCAAATTTCTAAGACTGGCCGGGAATCCAGGCTTTTGTTTTTATTTACTAACAAACTATCAAAAATGACATCACTAAAGCTGATTCAGTTAAATTTCGAGACAGGCGGATATAATCTGTTAGCCAGAGTATCCATCAATGGTAAACCCGCTCTTCTTATGGTTGACACCGGTTCACCAACAACCGTTTTAGACACTGATCACCTACAGAAATTCGTGAGCCAAACAGAGCTAAAACGCAACCCCCGTCGTAGTATGGCTGCTGCAACAACTAGTGTTTATACTTATGTTGCTACAATTGATAAACTTGAAATTGGGTCAGTTGTTATACATGATTATAAAGCCAATGCTACAGATCTGAGCCAACTAAACCGCGCTTTCCGCAGTATGGGCAATCCTCAGATAGATGGCTTGATCGGATGCGACCTCTTGCGCCACTGCAAGGCAGTTATTAAATTCGAAGAAAGAGTGATGGAATTGCATGCTCATGTTCTTCCGGAGGAGGCTGCAAAGAATACTGTTATCGAGTAATTATAAACTTTTCGGTAATAATTCGCTTGCTGATAAATTTCTGAGAAGCGACTATTAAATATAGTCCGCTTCTCATTTTATTTATGTCAAGTTGTACTTGTTTTCCTGTAAATTGAGTAGTTGATATTATTTGTCCGGCAAAATTTATAATGGATATCTCCCAGTTGCCTTCGTCCGGCATGTTAATATTCAAGATAGAACTTGCCGGATTAGGATGAATTTCCATTGATTGCCTACCATACTCATTCTCAACTATTCCTGAGGGTCCGGGCAATGTTCCCCTGTGCAATGTTATTCCTCCTGAATAATTCCCTACTGCCAGATCAGGGAATCCATCATAATTAAGGTCAGATACTGAAGCTGATGTCCTTATCCCATCTCTGATTTCAGTGAAGACATCCATCTTTTCCAACATCAACGATTGTGGTGCATTCCCTACTTCCGGATAATAATAAATTCTACCTGATTCTGATCCCACCAATAATCTTGTCTTATTTTGCTTATCTGTAAAAAATGCCGGAACACTGTATCCTGTATATGATTGGGTTGAATCAGTAACATTTATTTGTCCATAATTAGTGGTAATCAAATTGTATTCAGGTAACTGATATGTTCCTTCATTCACTAAAAGGCTCAACTTGCCTACTTTATTGCCGCATATTATATCTGCCAATCCATCTGAATTGATGTCAATAAACGTAGGTGTGAGGTATTCTCCCAAATTCCCTACATTTAAGGCAATAGGGTCTTCAAATACCGGCTGGTCATCAATGTTTCCAGTATTATAAAATAATAACAACTGACCGCTTGCAGTACCAACAAGCAAATCAGTATGCTGATCCCCGTTTAAATCTGTGAATGCGGGGTAAACTGACAATAAACCATGATCTTTAATACTGGCCAAATCGTCATTTAGGAGAGTAAATTCCGGATTGTTGGCAGTCCCTGTATTTTTATACAGGCTTATTGATGAGGTATAATCACAATGAAGTTGTCCGTTTCCATCATAATAACTATTGGAAAGCACCCCATAATTGCTGACTACCAAATCAGGTAGCGTGTCGTCAGTAACCTTTGAAAAGAGAGGATAGGCACCAATGCCCACATCAAGCATACCTTCCTGCAGAAATGATTCTGTTTGTTTGGTCATTACACCCGATTCTGAGATGGTAAAATGCCAAACGCTATTATTGCCAGCTGATCTGGTCAATCCGGGATCAAAAGGCGACACAATGATATCAGGCAAACCATCATCATAGATGTCGATTTGTTGTACTGAAGGGAACGAAGTCAGTCGCACCGGGTTGGTGGAAGGGAATGAGTCAATGACCTCTGTTATTAAGGCATTTGTATTGTTTCCACCATTTATCAGGGCTTTTACATTCAGATAATCCACGTCTCCCAACAAAAGATCGAGAGCACTATCATTATTAATATCCAACAAGCTTATTGTTGACCCTGTATGACGGTCACCTTCAGTCAATCGGGCAGCCTCATTAATCTTAAGGATATCATTTCGTTTGGGTCGTGATGTGAGAACGCATGTATCAAGATAAATCACATTTGATTCAGCACCTTCGGCGAATCGCCCATAACAAAAGTCAACTTTATGATAAAGCAATGAATCAGCATTACCATAAGTTTCAATTGACATATTCTGATGTAACTCTATAAATGATCCTAATCCCCAGAATGTGAGTATATCAAGGTCTCCATCTGCATCTATGTCAGCAATGGCAGGATAATCAACATTGGTTACCAGAAGGTTGGTAAAGATATTGCCCTGCAATGATTTAATATAAGGGTTAACGGCCTTTTCAAATCTCAGTTCCTGCTGTGAAATATTCTTATAAACCATTATACCACCGGGTGTATAGGTGAAGATATCAGGCTTTTGGTCACCATTGTAATCATGCATCTGAAAAGTATGAGAAATTGAAGGGAAGAATTTTTGATAAGTAGGCTCATACTCATACCAAGGTAGGGGAGACTGTTGGAAAACAAAGGGTAGAAGCCTATTTCCATGCCTGTCGAAAGCAATAAGGTCCATAAACCCATCACCATTCAGGTCGATCTCACCAAATTGAATATTATTTAAGCCACCAACCCAAGGATTTTGTATCTTTACCCCATTGATTTTTAAAGGTAAGTTATTCCAAAAGTCAAACCCGTAATCATTAAACGATTGAGCTGTAGAGCTTAACGACAAATACAGCACTATCACAACAAGATGTATTCGTTTTAATAAAATTGAACTGCTCATAACTACTTTAATTATACCGGGTAAAGATTCTAAATCAAATGAAAGTTAAATGTAACACCAGTTTATTTTAGCTGAATTGCAAAGATAGCAATGATAATTGGCAATGTTGAACAATCTCACTATTATCATTTTAAATTCAAAATAGTGCTAAAAAAAACTTGAAAGTGTACATTGGTTAATTCTGATACTTATTCTATATTTGCAAACTCAAAAAAAAGTCTATTTATTTTATTTATTAATCTATCCACCACATGCAGAATAAAGGTGCTATTAAATTTTTCGCGATTGCATTGGCAATTGTGTGCCTTTTTCAGCTTTCATTCACATTCTTTTCAAAAAGGGTTGAGAGTAAAGCCAGG
>JAEYXG010000095.1 GCA_023428585.1 Bacteroidota bacterium | reverse complement strand
TTTACAGGCAGGCCTCACTGAGTACCCGGCTATCGGGAGTAGTGGTTGCTACGGACGACAACCGAATATTTGATCACGTAAAGTCATTTGGAGGCAGGGTCTTGCTAACCTCTGCATCACACCGCTCAGGCACTGACCGCATTGCCGAAGTGGTAATGAAGCTGAAGGAGAAAGGCGAATTTTTTGATGTTGCCTTAAATATTCAGGGAGATGAACCATTCATTCAACCTTCACAAATTGAAAAGGTGATCGACATCTTCAAAAACCCGAGTGCTGATATTGGAACGCTGGTAAAACTGATTGAAAAAAGTGAGGATATATTCGACCCGAATATTGTAAAGGCAGTGCTCGATGCACATGGCAAAGCCCTTTATTTCAGCAGGTCGCCCATTCCCTTCGTCAGAAACACCCTGTCAGACAACTGGCATAAAGAGAATAAATTCTACAAGCACATTGGAATATATGGATTCCGTGCCGACACCCTGAAGGAAATAACCTCCCTGGCACCCTCACCACTTGAAACAGCCGAATCATTGGAACAACTCAGATGGATCTACTACGGATACGCCATTTACACTACTCTCACTGATATTGAAACAGTTGGAATTGACACCCCTGACGATTTATCAAAACTTATCAACAATCCTTGCTAAAATCTTGTATGCTCTTTATCTTAGCGCAGAATTATCCTTGCCTTTGAGTGTGAATTGCAGACTTAAGAGAGTATGAAAACATTAGCTTCGCAGATAAGTAAACTGTTGTTTGAACACGATTGTGTTATTGTCCCCGGGTTGGGTGGCTTTATCACAAATTACAAGCCTGCCGTCATTCATCATCAACACCATACCTTCTATCCCCCATCAAAACAGATCATTTTCAATTCAGCGCTCAATACCAATGATGGCATATTGGTAAACGCTTATGCCGAATCGTTGGGCACTGATTTTACATCAGCCATGAAAATCATCGATCAGAAGGTGCATACCATTAGAGTATCATTGCTTAAAGGTGAGAGGGTGGCACTGGAAAATGTTGGTGAATTGAGTTTGAATAAAGAGAACAATATTGAATTCCGCCCCTCCAACAGAGTCAATTACCTTGGTGACGCTTACGGTTTGTCAAAGTTTGATTTTGCTCCGGTTAACAGGGAGCTGAATACTCCAATTATTGGAATAAACCGCCAAACCGTCCGCAAAACAATGAAGTGGGCTGCCATAGTAGCTCCCATTGCCGCTTTGGCATTATGGACTACACTTAATACCGGCACCCTTAACCATATTTACGACAATTACGCATCACTGATTCCTGCAAAAACAGAAACGGCAGAATATATACCACCGGCTTCCAAGGCAATAACAAGCAAAACGGCAACAGTAAAGGTTACCGAAGTTGCGCCGTTACAGGAAACCAAACAAGCTGAGGCTGATGATGCCGTTATTGATTCAACACCGGCTGTTACAACTACCAGTTATCATATCATTGCCGGGGCATTCAGCATACCGGAGAATGCCGAAAAATATGTTGAACAATTGAAGTCAGAAGGCTATCATGCCTCTCTGGTTGGCCGTAACCGCAAGAACTTGCTTCTGGTAAGCATTCAAAGTTTCACCAATCAGGCAACTGCCTCAGCCAGAATGAATGACCTTCATAAAAAAGGTTTCCCGGCTGCCTGGATACTCGAAAAAGCCAACTAAGTGATCGTTTCTGTTATCAATTATCAACCTTAACCTAACCATCCATTTAAATTCTGTAATTCATGCCTAAAAAGAAGCATGCACGGTTTGCAGAAAATGCAACTTTTCCACACCTCTTCCAATTGTCATTTGACGATATTAAACGGGGCTTCAGCTTAAAAGGGAAATGGACAGAATTCTTTGGAAACGAGAAACCCATCATACTGGAACTGGGCTGCGGCAAAGGCGAGTACATTGTTGCCCTTTCAGATCATTATCCTGAAAGGAACTTCATTGGCATTGACATCAAGGGTGCACGGATGTGGCGGGGTGCCAAAACAACCTTTGAGAACAAAGTGAACAATGCAGCCTTCATCAGAACAAGGATAGATCAGATAGAAGGACTGTTTGGCACAGATGAGGTGGATGGAATATGGATCACGTTCCCCGACCCACAGCCAACCAAGGAACGGAAACGGCTTACCTCGCCCATGTTTGTAAACAGATATAGGAAATTCCTTAAACCGGGCAGCATAATTCACCTCAAAACCGATAACCTCGATTTCTTCAATTACACACTTTCAACCATTGAAAAAGAGGGCTATCACCTGTTGTTTCATACTTTTGACCTGTATAACAGCAACCTCGAGGATGATGTTATGCTTACGCAAACCCATTATGAGAGGATATTTCTCGACCGGGGGGTGCCTATCAAATACCTCCGTTTCAGGCTGACTACGCCTATTATTGACTAGCCAAATGGATAATGACTCATTTTTTGACAGGGTATTCGAAGTAGTGAAATGCATACCGTACGGCCGGGTTACCAGCTATGGCGCAATAGCAAGGTATCTGGGCTCAGGCGGATCATCACGCATGGTTGGCTGGGCCATGAATGCTTCACACCATTCGCCTGATAAAATACCGGCCCACCGCGTTGTAAACAGGAATGGATTGCTTACGGGAAAACACCATTTTGACGGTAGTGACCTGATGCAGCGATTACTGGAAAACGAAGGAGCTATTATTGAAGATGACCGTATAATCAACTTCAGGGAACTATTTTGGGATCCCCGTGAGCTTGATGATTTGCGGTAAATGGATATAATTGCCGGATCATAC
>JAEYXG010000020.1 GCA_023428585.1 Bacteroidota bacterium | reverse complement strand
ACACCGGTGTTCCCGGTTCTGCATGATGATCCGGCAAAAATAGCCGCCACCGCCAGAATTGCCAGTTGGTTTCTTTTCATGATCATTTTTCGTATGAATGTTTCATAATGTTTTTAGCTAATGGTATTGAGAGCATTTGCAATACTGCTACAATTATAAGCGCATATCTTAGGGCAAATGTTTCCGATACATAGAATGCCAGGAAAATAAACAATCCCAAGCCTATGACCCTGCCTGCGTACAACCCGAATTCATGGTTCAATATATAGGCGTACTGATTGCGGTTTTCACGTTTTGAAACAACGTCAATAACCTTCATCATAATGGGATAATATGCCAGATCGTGCAGAGGCTGGAAGAATACCTTGCAAAGAACAAATACCATCACACCAAACATTGACAGCTCAATGCCGTTAACAATTGTTCCTACCAGGAACAAAGTAATACCTACACCAAAGATTAGAATGCGGTGTTTTGGTTTTGCAAAACGTCCTAATAAGTAAATAAGAATGGCTGTAAGTCCACCGCTGATACCCTGGATAAGGCCTAAAGAGCCTTCCTGGCCAACATATCTCATGATAAGCATAGCAGGAGCCGTTACTAAAAATCCCTGAACCAGACCTTTAAGGGCAGCCAATAAAATCTGTTTGTTCCAGAGCCTGTCGAATTTGAAATAGAAGAAGTCTTTTTGTATGGGGTTAACGAATTTGCCACGAGCAAGCGAGAAACAGGCAAGGATTGTGATGGCAAACACCAGCAGGGTAACCACCCTGTAGCCTTTATAAACATCAAACACAATACCAAATATGCGCATGCCATCAATGGAAGCAAGTAAAGCACCAATGGCAAGCGGAACGATAATGTTTGAAACAGTAAAGAAAAATGATTCAAGGCCAAAGAAATAGTTACGATTTTCATCCTCCGTAGTATTGAGGGCCATGAGATAACGGTTGGTCCAGAAGAATCCGGAGGCAGCGCCGATCAGTGTTCCTGAAATAATCAAACCGGGCAATGCAATGCCTTGTACAAACATCATTCCCACCATTGAAAGGCCACTCAGTAAAATGCCAAAACTGTACAGGTGGGCTACCTTGAAGTGTTTAAGCAGGAAACCATTGGTAACAGAAGTAATGATTATACCCGTATACATGGCAACCTGAAAGATTGCAACATAGCTGGTATCGGCGAAATAACGCATGATATATGCCGCCATGAAGATTTCCACCACAGGTAGTACCAGTGAATACAGCATATTGGTAATAAGCAGCACCTGCATATTGCGGGGCTTGGAGAGGAAAAACCTGTATTCAGTGACTAGTTTTTTAAGCATGGTCAGGTGTTTTATATATTATAGGAGTGAAGAAAGAATTTCTGAAATCGACAGTTTGGCACCGCATATTACTTCATCACTGGCACCATAATACATAAAGATATCATCGCCTTTCACGTAATGACCATTTGTAAAGACAACATTGCCAAAGAAACCGGTTTGCTCATATTCTTTTACCGGTTCCATAATAGGATTAATACTACGGGCAAGCACTTTTGAAGGATCATTGATATCAAGCAGCAATGCACCCAAGCAATAGCGGTGTTCACTGTTGGCACCATGGTAAATTTCGAGCCAGCCTTTGTCAGTTCTTATGGGAGCTCCCCCGGCACCTACACGAGCAGAATCCCACATTCCCTGTCGAACGGTAGCTATACATTTGTGCTGACCCCAGTGAATCAAGTCGGGTGATTGTGCTATCCATATATAATTGCCTCCCAATTCAGGGCTGCTAGGGCGGTGTAATGCGTAATATTTACCATTGATTTTTTCATCAAAAATGGCACAATCTTTATTGTGCGGAGGGAAGATCATACCTTCACGTTTGAAGTTCTTCCAATCATTGGTGCGTATTAGTCCAACTCCAACACCAAACTCGGAGACTTCAGTAAATGACAGGCAATATTCTGTATCCATTGTTGCAACGCGACAATCTTCAATGCCAAATGTTTCAAGTTCACCTTTGCCAAAGATTGGGGGATATCCTTCCGGTTCATAAAAGCTTATGCCATCATCACTGCATACCAATCTTAAATAGGAGAGGGTGGTTAGATAATCCTTCTTTTTATAATTGATAACGCGTGGATCACTGGCATCAAGGTCAGGATCATTCTTATCAAAACTTAGCACTTCAATTTCGCCCTTGCTGTTATATACCGGGAAACTGATCTTGCCTTCTATCTGTTTCGGTCGTTCGGCAACCCGAAGCAACAACCATATTTTATTATTGAATTCAAATACACCGGGATTGAGCAGGCATACTATTTCCATTCCCTTGATTCCGGGTTTCAAATCAGAAGGACGAAGTAGCGGGTTTGATGGGAAGCGGTTTGCGATATCCATAATGTTAGAATTTGACATTCACAAATCTAATCATGAACCCCCGAAAACCTGTCCTGCCTGTTCCAAAAGTTGTCCTGTCTATTCCAAAATGCATGGTATTTAAGGCTATTTCGACAAATAACTGTCAAAATGGGTGAAATTGAAGTAAAGAGGCAGGATAGTTGAGCCGTTAGGCTTCCAACTTCATCTTGTGACGAAATTCTGAAGGTGAGCAGCCATATTCCTTATTGAAAAGATCATAAAAGTGCGCTCTGCTATTGAAGCCGGTTTGATCAATAATCTCACTTACTGTGAGAGAAGTCGACTGTAGCAATATTGATGCTTTTCTTACTCGTCGTTGATTAATCAATCCGTGGGGTGTGGTGCCCAGTACCGATTTCGTTTTATTGTAAAGCGACGACTTGCTGATTGCAAGTTTTTCGCAGAGTTTTTCTGACAGGAGTGACTCATCATCAATATTTTCATCAATGTAATCGATCATTTTTCTGAAGAATGGATCAGGAATCTCCTTAATGAGAGTAGTGGTATCATTATGATTGGCAAAACCGGTTTTAATATTCTGCCTCTTTGTGAGGAGCTTTTCAATTCTTACTTTCAGGTGATCAGGGTGGAATGGTTTTGGAATATATGAATCAGCTCCTGCCTGAAGTCCCTTGATACGGTCCTCAATCTCTGATTTGGCGGTAAGCAATATCAAGGGCAAATGACTGGTGTCAAAAGTCTCCCTTAACCTGCAGCAGAGTTCTATCCCATCCATTTCAGGCATCATTATGTCGGAGATTACCAGGTCAATTGGTTGTTGTTCGAGTATATGTATAGCTTCCAATCCGTTTTTTGCAAAGAAAAGGTTGTAAAACGGACGAAGCATTCCATTCAGTAAATGAAGAATCTCAGGATCATCATCGGCAATGAGCAATGTTGCTTTTTCAGCGGCAGGATCATGCAATACCTTAAAATCAATTTCATTGTCATCATTTATCAACAGCAGCTCATCGGTGCCATTGTCAGTCATCGCCACTGTATTACTCATATTAGCCTGATGTACATCAGGAAATCTACAAGTAAAGGTAGTTCCTTTGCCCGGCTCACTCTCGAAACTGATGGTGCCTTTTAAGAGTTCGACAATTCCTTTGGTAACAGCCAAACCCAGGCCGGTGGAACGATAGCCCGGGAAGCTGCTTCGCTTGTGTGCCGAGGAAATTCCGAATGGTTCGAAAACCTTGCTTTTAAATTCCGGATTTATACCGATACCATCATCTTCGATTATTGTAATGAATTCATTATCATAGTAGTCAATACTTACTGTTACATGACCTCCCGGATTGTTGTATTTTATGGCATTTGAAACAAGATTTGTAATAATGCGCTGATATTTATCTGCATCAGTATTCACATAAACACCTTCCCTGTTGCATACTACCTTGCAGGTGATCTCACCTTTCTCTGCCAGTAGTTCCAGATCAGAAAGGACTTCACGCGCCAGTTCATCAGGACAGACACTACTTATATTAAGAGGCTCTTTACCCTTTTCAAGTTTCCTGAATTGAATGATTTCCAATACGAGTTTCTGTAACTTGATGCTATTATTGTATACTTTGAGTAAGCGCGATTTCTTTCCCGTATCATCAGGTTCCTCAAGCATAAGGTGAATGTGTGAGGTTATCAATGTTAGCGGTGTTCGAAACTCGTGCGCCACATTGGTAAAGAATTCAATTTTATAGTTCTGAAGCTCCGTTTCCTTTTGTCGTGTCATTTCCTTAAGTTCAGCCTCTTTTCGACGGTTTTGACGCTTCAGATATGACCTGACATAGAGCAAAGGAATACCAATAATCAGTAGAATATAGGCGGCTATTGCCCATTTTGTTGCCCAGATGGGAGGATTGATGGTAATCAGCACTTCTCTAAATTGCTCTGACCATTTGCCGTTTTCATCACTCACCCTTAATTGTAAAATATATTCACCCGGATTCAGGTTGGTGAAATTAATGGCTTGGTCTTGAGGATTCGTGACCCATGTGTCGTCAAAATTCATTAGCCTGTATGATATCCTGTGGCGCTCTTTACCCCAGTATACCAATGGTGAAACCAGGAATGTAAATGAATTTTGGCTGCTGTTTAGTTCCAAGCGTGTTTGAATATTCATTCGGTTGGTTAGTACACCCTTATCTGAAATTTCAACCGGCTGGTTTTTTATCATTAGTCCATTAATGCCAATTGGCGGGAAGTACGATGAGAACTTCATATCCCTGGTCTGAATCATATCAACTCCCATGGTACCACCAACATACAATGTCCCGCTTTCATCGTCAAAGAAGGAAGCGCCATCACTATATTCTACATTTACCAATCCATCATTGGATGTAAAATTTTTTATGATTCCTTGTGGGACATCAATAAACGACAGGCCCTGGTTGGTACTAACCCATAAATTGCCACCAAACTTATCCATTTGAATGGCATGAATGGAAGTATTTGCCAGTTCGTTCTGAATATCGAGGTCCTTCACTATCACATTCCCATTTTCTTCCGGAATAAGGGAATAAATTCCGGCACTGGTGCCAACCCAAATGGTTCTCTTTTCATCAGTAAACAATGATGGTATATCATCATTTATGATAAGAGATGGGTGAGTTCCGGAATTATATTCTGAGAGTACCCTTTTCGTGATGGTATTATAGCGGTATGCTCCGAATCCACGGGTACCTATCCAGATAATGCCGGGACGTTCGTGAGTTAAAGCATACACAATCTGTTTCTGTTGATTGCCCGCGCTTTGGTCAAGAATAATCTGTTCATGATAGACAGGTGCTGATGGATTATTCCTGTCAAAATCAATCATTATTACACCAAAGCCACTAGTGCCCAGATATATCCTACGGTCACCATCTTCCAGAATCCTATATACGGATGCAAATTCGGGAGCAGTAGCCCTGGAGTAATCA
>JAEYXG010000008.1 GCA_023428585.1 Bacteroidota bacterium | reverse complement strand
AGGAGTGGTATACTCCGCGAAAAAGGGATTTTCAACCTTTACTTCTTGTTTGCACGACATAATAGCCGGTAAGGTCAACATGATTAAATAAATAAATCTTTTCATGGATGATTAATAAATTGTTGATTTAGTATAAGATATCTGGAAATCTATCCGGCAAATGTAGTGATATTTGTACTAATCAGGCAACATCTATAAAGATCCTGCGTGCAATTCTTCCAATCAGAGCGGTTGAAATAACATCTATGGATCCTCCAACAACACCACCCGCCAGAGGTACGGCTTTGCTGATATTAATCATTCCTTTTCCTCCTGATTTTGCTAACAGGGCAATTCCGATTTTTTGATTGATGGCTATGAGTGTACGCTCTGATATATTTTCAACTATCCGGTGAGTAATTCGTGTTCCAATTCTGATACCTGCTTCCTGTAGTATATCTTTTGCCACATTTCCTGCCATACAGGCCATGACCAGAGATTTAACCTTTTTATCCTGAGTATCATAGCCTCCCATGTAGGCAATGGCAGCAATCATTCTGATCTGGATGAATACAACACTTGCAATATTGGCAGGTATGGCAACAGGTAAAGACATAAAGCCACCCAATCCTGTGATAAATCCACTGCTGCCAGCAATGATTCGCTGGCGTCTGATCAGGGCATCTACCTGCTGGTTGAGGGTTCTGTCAGGCCTCATATACCTTGAAGCAAGAGTTGAAGCCTTATCAATACCGGTACTGCCTGAAAGAGACTTGTCATAGGCCCAATCAAGCAATTTCATCCAAAAACCTGTATTGTTATCTTTAACCATCAATTATTTTTAGTGTAGTTTATATCAATTATCTTGCCATTCCGGTTAGTTTCTGCCGTTCACTGATCCAGCCTGTTTTTCAACTTGGTCTTCCGTTTGTAAACCGGGAGTACATAACATACAAATCAAGTTGTTGCCTTAAGTGTAATGACATGAAGGAAGGGATAAATGACAGCCAAAGTCTGCTATGGCCTTATGTAGATTTGTAATTAGTGTGAGCCTGGAATCCAAAGCCACTTGCTTTTTGGCTTAATTACTTTGCCTTCAGCCTTTTGTCCTTGTATCTCAATATAAAGAGTAATACCCAGGAAGATAATACCGAGAATAAAGAAAATGGCAATGGCTGCAACAGAGTACCGCATACTGCCTGTAATGGCTTCAATTAAACCGAAACTGAAAGTTCCAAGCACCGTTGCAAGTTTTTCCATAACATCATAGAAGCTGAAGTAACTGGTGTGCTCAGTGGAGGTCTGTGGTATCATCTTACTGTAGGTTGATCTTGCAAGAGCCTGAGTGCCTCCCATTACAATTCCAATAAAGAATGCAGCGACAATAAACTGGGTGGCATTGATAATGGCTGATGCTCCTGTGCAGATTAAAATCCAGATGCCAACAGAAACGATCAGGGCTTTAAGATTGCCAATTCTGGCTGATAAACGAGAAAAGAACCATGCTCCGCCCATGCCTACCAATTGTATGACTAGAATAGTTGGTATCAGTACGTCATCCTTTAGTCCGATTTGTTTTTCACCATAGGTTGCCGCCATGAACATGGTTGTAAGCAATCCCATCATTACAAAGAAAAAGCCAATAAGATAGAATGTCAAACGGCGTGATTTAATAACCTGCTGAAAAACCCTGTTCAGCTCCCTGTAACCTTCAAATAATATGTTGGTCTCCTTGTCTTTTCTTCTTTTTCTAAAGGTATACCTTGGTAGACGCCTGAAAGTGATCTGTGAGAAGCCAATCCACCATAAAAATACGGTAACAAATGATATTTTAGCGGGCAAAGCACCTTCGCTGATGCCAAAAAGGCCCGGTTTAAGTATCATTACCAAGTTAAAGAGCAATAATACCACACCTCCCAGATAACCCATTGAATAGCCGCGGGCACTTACCTTGTCCTGATCCTTTTCATCAACAATTACAGGCAAAAATGAATTATAATACACAATACTTCCGCCATATCCTATAGTGCCGAGTGCAAAGGCAATAACCCCCAATTCAATATGATCAGCATCAAAAAAGAAGAGGGCGCCACATGACAATGCCCCTAACCAGGTGAAGAACTGCATAAAACTTTTTCTTCGGCCGGTATAATCTGCCAGTGATGAGAGCAGTGGTGTCAATCCAGCCACAATGAGATAGGCTGTTGCTATGGCCCATGAATAGAGAACGGTATTGATGATATCATGACCAAAAAAACTGACATTGAAATCATCAGGACCTCGCTTGGTTACCTGGTTATAGTAAATTGGAAATATTGCCGATGCGATGGTGAGTTGGTATACTGAATTTGCCCAATCATACATCACCCATCCCCGGATGACTTTTTTATCACCTTTCAGAATGGCAGAGTTTCTGAAGTTCTTTTTCAAAGCAAAGATTTAAGATGCTAAGGTAAAAAAAATCTGTAAATTAGATGCCTTAATCTAAGGTTATGAAAAAAAACATTCCGGTTGCTTTATGCATTATTGCTTTGCTGATATCCACAGGATATGCACAAACAAATGATTCCATCAAAAAGGAAAAGGTGAAATCAGGCTTCAATTTCGGGGCCTTGCCTGCAATCTCCTTTGATTCAGACCTTGGATTCCAATACGGTCTTATCGGAAACCTTTTTAATTATGGTGACGGTTCCTATTATCCAGATTATAAATGGTCCCTATATGGTGAGTGGTCACGAACAACAAAGGGAAGCGGAACCAACCAACTCTTCTTCGACTCAAAGTATCTATTGCCTCATGGTATTAGAATTACCGCCGACCTGAGTTTCCTAACGGAAAAAGCACTCGATTTTTATGGATTCAATGGGTTTGAAGTTGCAT
>JAEYXG010000340.1 GCA_023428585.1 Bacteroidota bacterium | reverse complement strand
ATCATGGGCAGTCCTTGGAATTCTGGGTTCATACGGTGTTGCATGGTTTGGTATCAGAATCAACACCATGGCCAACAGCAGGACCAGTTTTGCATCATTGCGTTCAAAGCCTTGGGATGTAGTATCAATTCCCTTGCAGGCAGGCATGAGCGTTGGTGTTCTGCTCATAACCGTTGAGCTGATAATGATGATATTTATTCTCTTGTTCGTTCCAGGTGAAAGCGCCGGAGCCTGTTTCATTGGATTTGCCATTGGTGAATCACTGGGAGCCTCTGCATTGCGCATTGCCGGTGGAATTTTCACCAAGATTGCTGATATTGGTGCCGACCTGATGAAAATTGTTTTTGCCATTGGAGAGGATGACCCCCGTAATCCGGGTGTTATTGCTGACTGTGTTGGTGACAATGCGGGCGACAGTGTAGGCCCAACTGCCGATGGTTTTGAAACTTATGGTGTTACCGGTGTGGCTCTCATTTCATTCATTGTACTTGCAATTGGACTTGAACTGCAAAGCACCCTCATTGTTTGGATTTTCGCCATGCGTATATTAATGGTATTCACTTCCATTTTCTCTTATGGCATCAATCATGTTGTTTCTAAAGCCCGATATGGACAAAAACAAAACTTCGACTTTGAAGCCCCTCTTACATCGCTAGTATGGACAACTTCAATTGTTTCCATCATAATAACTTATATTGTTAGCTATTTCCTTATTGGAGACCTTGCAGCCGGTTTATGGTGGAAACTGGCAAGTATTATAAGCTTGGGCACCTTGGCTGCTGCAATAATACCTGAGTTCACAAAAGCTTTTACCAGTTCAAAATCCCGTCACGTGAACGAAATTGTAATTGCTTCCCGTGAAGGTGGCGCCTCCCTGACTATCCTTTCAGGAATGGTTGCCGGTAATTTCAGCGCATTCTGGAAAGGTATGGTGATTGTTGGCCTGATGGCTTTTGCCTTCGCCATATCAACCATGGGGCTGGATGAAATAATGACCTATCCTGCCATATTCTCATTTGGCCTGGTTGCTTTCGGATTCCTGGGTATGGGGCCGGTTACAATTGCCGTTGACAGTTATGGACCTGTTACCGATAATGCGCAATCGGTATTTGAACTCTCACAGATAGAACGCATACCGGGCATTGAGGCCGAAATTGAAAAGGATTTTGGTTTCAGACCTGACTTTACGCAGGGAAAACACTTCCTCGAGGCTAATGACTCTGCAGGTAATACATTCAAGGCTACTGCAAAGCCAGTGTTGATTGGTACCGCTGTGATTGGAGCAACCACCATGATCTTTGCCATCATACTGATGCTTAAACAACTAGGACTTCTGAACCTTAGTTTGACTGATGCACCAGTATTGCTTGGTTTCATTACGGGCGGTGCAGTTATATTTTGGTTCTCAGGTGCCTCTATTCAGGCTGTTACTACCGGTGCTTACCGTGCCGTGGAATTCATTAAAAGAAATATACAGCTTGATAAAGACAAAGCTGATATAAATGACTCAAAAGCTGTTGTTAAGATATGTACCCAATATGCTCAGGCAGGTATGTGGAATATTTTTGGTGTAATCTTTTCACTAACACTGGCATTTGCATTCTTTGATCCTAACTTCTTTGTATCATACCTCATATCAATAGCTGTGTTTGGATTGTTCCAGGCTATGTACATGGCCAATGCAGGCGGTGCATGGGACAATGCAAAGAAAGTGGTTGAAGTTGACCTGAAAGAGAAAAATACACCTCTTCACGATGCAACCGTAATAGGTGATACCGTGGGTGATCCATACAAAGACACATCTTCTGTTGCCTTGAATCCTATAATAAAGTTCTCTACCCTGTTTGGTCTGTTGGCTGTTGAAATGGCCGTTAAAATGAGCATCTCAGCCAGAGAATCAGGTTCAACAGATTTTACTTCACTCATTGGCGTTGTATTCTTCCTGATTGGATTATTCTTTGTCTATAGATCATTCTATGGCATGAGGATCAAGAAGGAATCAAAATAGAAGGTTATATCATTGAGATTGCACAATGTTAGGTTGCCTGCAGGCAAAAAGGTTGATTAACAAGTGTGAAGCAATAAGAGAGGGCTTATCACCAGATAAGCCCTCTCTTATTGCTTCATGTTAAAATAAGTATACTTTACTTCTCTGCAAACTCCAGATTCAGAGCTGATCTCCACCACGGATAGTAATACTTCTGGAGCTCATCAGTCTCGGGGAACTTATAGAATAAGTAACCTTCATTTGAGCCTACAAAAAATCCATTTTTAACAGTACGATATAAAACGTCACCTTGATAAAAACGATTAACAGTCTTGGTAGGTTTTTCATACCCCATATGCAATCCAATAAGGCAATCGCGCAGGTGATCCTTATTGGCATAGGGAAGATTACCCACAGGTGCTGTGATGGGATCTTCAGCCAGACGATTGAGAATAAGCTCCACAAACACAATCTTTGGGAAGTAAATAGGATTCTTGCTATCAGTTACCCATTCTGTGAACTTTACGGGATTAAGCTTGCTGACAACCCGTGGGGTCACAGGACAAAGCTGCTGATAGAAATGGAGTGTAGGCTTCTCTTCCGGAATAAATGCTGATTTAGTGAGCTCAAGCACCTTGCCATCGGCAGTAGTGAGATACAGATTTCTGAATGCGCTAAGTGGAATATTCTCCAGTACCCGATAGGTTGAGAGATAAACAGACCTCTTGGGCTTGCCATCAACATGAGGAACACACCTGACCTGGATGCTCTCCATATTGAAATAGTCGGTCTTGAAATCAGGATCAATTTCAAAGAAAAATGCTTGTCCTTGTGTACGTTTATTGGTACCTACAGCATAATAAACACCAAATTCTTCAGGAGGCAACATTGAAGCAATTAGAGCTTCAGGAGTCATTGAAAGATAAAGATAAATTTTATGGCTCATTTTCAGTTTTTATTTAGATAATACAAACCTACGTGATTTAACGAAATAAAGCAAGTATAAAAACAGTCATACCGCAAAGATGATACACCATGACAACAGAAACGACTGAAAAATTATCAACCATTAATTCAGCAACCGGTATATGCATTGATTAATAGGCATTTACAAGTTAATAAGATTCCATTTCAAAATTTTCCTATTGTATCAGAATCTTTATCTTTGCCACGAAATTAAAGTTCTCAAACAATTTGTTCTAATACAATCAAAAATGTCGAAACTATCCAATGATTTCGTTAACCGGCATAACGGTCCCAGAGAAAGTGAAATTGCAAAAATGCTTGATGCAATAGGTACCCCAAACCTTGATACATTAATAGATGAAACAGTGCCTGCATCCATCAGATTGCCCAAACCGCTCAATCTGCCTGAAGGGATGAATGAGTGGGAGTATATCTCTCATTTGAAGGAACTGGGAGCAAAAAACAAGCTATTCAAGTCGTACATTGGATTAGGTTATTATCCAAGCATCACTCCGGGAGTTATTCAGCGTAATATTCTTGAAAATCCCGGATGGTATACATCATACACTCCTTACCAGGCTGAGATATCACAGGGACGGTTGGAAGCATTGCTCATCTACCAGACCATGATTATGGATCTTACCGGTATGCCATTGGCAAATGCTTCATTATTGGACGAAGGCACTGCCGCGTCAGAAGCAATGATAATGCTCTTCAATTCACGATCCCGTGAGGCCGTCAAGGCAAATGCCACTAAATTCTTTGTTTCAGAACATCTTTTCCCTCAAACCATTGAAGTTCTAAAAACCAGATCTGCTCCACTTGGTATTGAGTTGATTTATGGAGATCACGAATCCATTGAATTTGACAAGAGTTACTTTGGTGCCATCATTCAATATCCGGATGAAAGAGGTGAGATATATGATTTCAGGGAGTTTACCGCCAGGGCACATGCCGACGGTGTTATGGTAGCCGTTGCCGCTGACCTCATGAGCCTTGCAGTGCTTACCCCTCCGGGTGAGTGGGGTGCTGACGTTGTTCTGGGTTCAAACCAGCGTTTTGGACTGCCTCTTGGCTATGGTGGCCCGCATGCAGGATACTTCGCAGTGCGTGAAGACTTTAAACGTACCATACCTGGCCGTATCATTGGTGTTTCAGTAGATGCAAATGGCAATAGAGCATTGAGAATGGCTCTTCAAACAAGAGAACAACATATAAAAAGAGAACGGGCCACTTCAAATATCTGTACTGCCCAGGCTCTGCTAGCCATCATGTCAGCAATGTATGGTGTTTATCACGGGCCGGTTGGCATCAAACAGATAGCATGCAGGATTAATACACTCACTACCCTATTGTCAGCTGAAGTCGCCAAATATGGTTATACCCAACTAAACAAGACTTTCTTTGATACGGTAAGGATAGAAATCCCTGAGAACATCAGGATGGCTGAGTTCAAGAAACTGGCATTGGAAAATCAGGTCAATTTCCGCTATTTCTCCGACAGGGTCATTGGAATCAGCATTGATGAAACTACAAACCTGGAAGATTTAAAGACATTGGTGAATATTTTTGCTTCAGCTGCCAGAAAAGTCTTCAATCCTGATATCACCATAAGTGAAAAGTGCCAGGGGCAGTTGTCACTTCCTGAACAACTCAGAAGAAAAACCCCATATTTACAAGAAAAGGTATTCAGTAGCTACCATTCAGAGACTTCCATGATGAGGTTCCTTAAAAAGCTGGAAAACAAGGACCTTTCACTCAACAAGGCAATGATTCCATTGGGATCCTGTACCATGAAGTTGAATGCTGCCTCTGAACTATTTGTACTCAGTTGGCCTGAATTCAACAGCCTGCATCCATTTGTTCCTGAAGATCAAGCCGAAGGATACAAAATAATGATTGCAGAATTAGAGAAAGCCCTTTGTGAAATAACAGGCTTTAGTGCCATGTCATTTATGCCCAATTCAGGGGCGGCAGGTGAATATACCGGCTTGATGGTTATAAGGGCTTATCACGAAAGCAGAGGTGAAAGTCATAGAAACGTATGCCTGATTCCATCTTCTGCCCATGGCACCAATCCTGCAAGCGCCGCAATGGCAGGCATGTCAGTTGTTGTTGTCAAATCAGATGAACACGGCAATATTGACCTTGCTGACCTTAAAGAAAAAGCTATAAAATACAATGAAACCCTGTCGGCCTGCATGATTACCTACCCTTCAACCCATGGAGTGTTTGAAGAAGGTATCAGGGATGCCATTAATATTATACATGAAAATGGCGGACAAGTATATATGGATGGTGCTAATATGAACGCTCAGGTGGGATTAACCAGTCCAGGTTTCATTGGCGCCGATGTATGTCACCTCAATCTGCATAAAACCTTTGCTATTCCTCATGGAGGTGGTGGACCGGGTGTTGGCCCAATAGGAACAGCCAAGCATTTACAGGAAATCCTGCCGGGTCATATTCTC
>JAEYXG010000282.1 GCA_023428585.1 Bacteroidota bacterium | reverse complement strand
GCATATAGAAGTCTGAAACTATACCGCTGGTATCGAGTTTTATCACTGCAGGCACACCTTCGGTTTCCGGATCAGGAAGGCCCATCTCTATAACACCAAAAAATGCAGAACCAGAATACGGGGTTAGGATCACCTGGTACCTTGCACTACGTTGACCAACATCAGGTATATTCACTTCCATATCGAATATTGGATCACAATCAATGTCATTCACAAATAAATGAGGTGTTGAATTGCCACCTGAAACAGGGTATTGAGCCCCACCAGTATATATTTTACCGTTTTGCTCGACTGACAATTGAGCATAAGAGTATATCTGATCATTAATACCATGAACATAAAAGTCAATTTCATTCCCATCAGGATCTGCTTTGACTAAGAACATCCTTACATATTGTGGTGAGTTTGGCATTGGATTAGGCCAGTAACATAAACCCGTAACTAAAAAGTTCCCATCAGATAGTTGAATTAACTCAAATATATCAGGATTCCAAATGTCAGGATGCAAATCCATACTGGCTAATTCTTTTTTCCAAAGCTGCTCACCATATTTATTGAATTTATGAATGAAAATAGGTCGATTATAATCAATATCGTTATATAAACTAACAGTAACTATACTGCTATCTTGAAGCATTAAACCATCAACAAAGTAGCTGTTATGAGGGCAATTATCCAATAAAGTACACCATGACTTTTGATTGCATGAATCAAGAACCAGAATCATTGGTTTTACACTAAATGTATGGTCCCAATGGGAGCCAACAATTAATTGCATCCCATATGTTCGAACATTAATATTTGAAGAAAAGGAATAATCATCATAATTATCACCTATCAGAAGCTCATACTGCAAATTACCATTGTCATCAATTTTTCGAATAAGACCGTGCTGATTATGATAAGGCGTGAAATTGGCAACATTTAAAGTTAACTGATAGCCATGGTCATAGTCATGATTAAATGACCAAGTTTCTTGGGACTTCCAATCAGGAAGATCATATTTTAAAAGCCAGGGCTGACAAAAGGTTACCATTGGCAGTAATATCCAAAAACCGAAAAATATTTTTTTCATAGTAATAGAAATAGCCATAACGGATTTACCGCTATGGCTATCTTTAAAATTTATTGAGTTATTGTAATTTTAACTGCATCCAATCTTACATTTGAACTTGACAATTCTATTATATAAGTTCCCGGAAGCTCATCTAAGAATAAAATCATCTCATCTGTAATGCCATTGATTGCTTTTAGTAATTTCTGCTTCCCTTGTATATCTATCAATCTCAATTCGGCTGATTTTAAATCATTAGGTAATGTATATGCAACCGTAATAAATCCGTTTGTTGGATTTGGGAAAACCCTCAGTAATTCTTTTTTGCTAATAGAATTGGGAAAAGAATTGCAATGTGTTATAATACGGGATTTATTCGAATCCGAAAACAGATAAGGTTCATTATATGATAACTCATGCTTATGTAATCTGATATTTCTGCTGAACGATTTAACAATTTCATCTTTATAAACATGACTATCCATCTCGCTTGTTGGAATATTGCCAATAGTGTTATATTGTCTTAGTTTTTCAAAGAACCAAATATAATCTAAATACTCTAGATTATCGTTAGAATTAAAAAAATACGGTATCTGAGATATGGTAATATAGGCATTCTCAACATCACCTTTTGTCGCTTATGCCAGTGCTTTGTCTATTCTTGCTCTAACAGAATTAACTGAACCACAAAAAGATATCAATGAATCAATTCGTTCTTGAACTTGTTGAGTATTAATTAAATGATAATAGATGTCATCAGCTTTAGTTTTCTGAATTGAAATTTTTGATTCCATTATTTCTTTAAGGGATATACTATCTTCCATGGACAGAATTTGATTGTACAAATCATCCGGCATTGGATCAATACGCTCATCTATTGCGGAAAGCAACTTGTCATGTTTAACAGAATGTGTGTTTGAGACTAAAAGATCTCTCAGCATTGCATTATTGATTACATTATCCTTTTTAATTGCTTTATAAATAACTGTGTCTGATAAATAAGGAGATAATGACATCAAATCTGTATATAGTTCAATTGCAATGTTTGGATTGGAATATTCAATTTCTTGCACTATTGAATCAGAATTTCCATTATCAATTACTTTCAAATAAGTGTCATAACTGCTCAAGTATTGACTGTTTATATAATTAATACTGTTTATCATTTCTTCTTTTGTATAATATCCCGTGACAATAGGACAACTATAAGTGGAATCATAGTGAAACATAGATTCAACTTTTTTTATTTGAAAGGCTGGATATGGGATAATTTTATCTCCTATTGCTCTAGGTTTATGATGCAAATAAGTGACTGATGAAAGGTAGGCTTCATTATTAATGGCTATGTAGTTACCATTGGTCTTTCGACTAAAAATATTACCAGCTGGATCAGAATTGCATGTATCAATTAGATTACCTTGATACATTTTAATTCCCAAGTTATAGGTATTTAAAGTATCACCAAAAATTGAGATATCAGAGTTGCAGTTATTAAATTTATTACATCTGATTTCCAAGCCAGTCAAACCATCATAACTTCGATTCTTACCTTGAGCATGAATGCCATAATCAAGGTCGTAAAAAGAATTATCTTGGATGAAATTATTTTCACTTCCTGAATTATTTATTATAATACCCGAAGGCTTCATAAGGGACGAAAAAATTTCTTCGTAATAAAAAGAATTTCCTTTTACTTCATAAGCGGTTGATCCATCTAAATATAATCCACACAGATAAGGGTTGGCGTTATTTAAAGCATCCGAGCTAACTTTGAGGATATTGTCTTTAAATGTAAAACCAATTATTCCACTTGCATATGCCCCCGTTTTATTGCCTTTAAATTCTGAATTTTCTATTCTTGAGAAGGTTATTACGCCAGAACCTAAGTCCTGCACTCCATATTCCAAATTAATAAAATAAGACTTTGTTGTGTTAACCTCCGGACAAGGCAGGATGTTTCCATCACAATAATCATCTACGATAAATGAAGAGTTGAAGCTATATATACCATAACCCATTGGGGAGGAAGTGGCATTTTTGAATGTACATCCTTTAAATTGAACTCCATTTACTGATTCCAGCATAACTAACTTTTCAGGTTGGATATTATAATCCAATTCCGTTTTATCTATGATAAATTCGCACTTGTTAAATCTACTGAAGCTGTAATATTTATATGGATTCAGTTTAAGTGCAACAATGTTGTTCTTGAAATAACCCTCGTCTCCAATTATTATAGCTCCACCATTAGTGTAACTGGGATGATCAGGATCATATCCGGGTTGCACGGCTGCTATAGCTGTTTCAGCATTCTCTATAATACCGCCATTTTGAACAACTACAGTGCTTTGAGAAAGTGGATCCTGTTGACTTCCAGAATTACTGTATGCTAAAACTCCTTTCCATAAATGATTTAGTGAACCGGTCAATCGTCCTCCATCTACAATCAATTTACCTCCACATTCTACAATTACCCTTGCAGATGGCCGGAAAAAGACATCAGATTGGACCCGTAAAGTACTACCCTGACATATCTTCAACGTATCTTTGATATATACAGTATCATTCCATACCACCTCGGTTCCATTGCAAATAAGATAATTTTGGGCAATGTTTTCTATCTCCTGAAGTGCTTTAAAGGCATTGATTCTTCCCGTTCCGGTTCTTAATTTATGAGTGACAGGATTCCTGTATAATTCAAGATCCTTTACAATATCAACATTACCTTTTATGATTTTTTCAACTTCATAAGCAGATAACCACGGGGCGTGAGCTTTGATTAGCGAGGCAAGTCCTGCTACAATGGGTGTGGCAAACGAGGTTCCCCCATATCCGTTCCAAAATGGATGGTCTCTTTCAATATAAGTGGTATCATAATAAACCCATGGTTGATGATTTACGGTATCTAGTAATGAAATAGTATCAATTACCCTGATTAGAGTTGTTTGTAAACCCCAAAGATCATAACCGGGAGAACTAACATCCACCTGATCATAGTATGACCAGGTAGATGTCTTATACTGGTGTGTAGTTGTATCATATACTCTCCTGCTCAAGCTGTCGCCACTAGTAACACCTGTTACAGAAATAATACGTGAATCAATTAGTGGAGAGAAGGGATAAGGTGGTGTAAATTCAACGAAATCACCCGGGTCTTCACACCCGCTGGTATTTTTTATTATACCATTATTGTTTTTATAGCATCCTGCACAAAAACCATTTCCGGCTCCTGCTACTATTACAGTTCCATTATCCAGTATTTCCTGTATAATTGATTTTGCCTGCAATAGAGCTGAATCCGACATTTCGCAAGACCCAATTGAAGTATACGATATCACATCGGCATGCATTCGGGTCGATGCGAACAATGCTCTGCCCAATTCGTCGCTTTTAACAAATGGTATAATTTTATTATTAAATCCAATCGAAGCATAATCAGCCCCTGGGGGTTGTGTATTAGTATTATCAGTAGTTTGTCCAGCTGCGAAACCGGCAACTGTTGTTCCATGCCAATTCTGGAAAACCATTGCACTATGACTATCATATTTTATCTCCGGTTCATAAGGATCATAATCATAAAGCAACTGACTTGATAAATCAGGATGATCCGGATCATAATACGTATCAATTATGGCTATTTTGGTATCTTTATTCCCTCGTTCAATATTCCAGGCGGAATCAGCCTGTATTTTCTTGAGGTGCCATATTGAATCATATAAGATATCAGAGGGTTCATAAAGCAACTGCGAGTTTGTAAAGCGATATGGTGGATAGATTAGATGCTTGGCTTTTGATCTTAGTTCATTCACAAAAGCAGCATCATCACCGGTAAATTTAACGGTATAAAACCGCCTGTTTTCTGGCTTGTTAGCCCATGGGAAAGATTGCTCAATTGAAATTACCCCATATTTGTCTAATATGGTATTCAATCCGTCATCTGATGAACGATTGACACTAAATCTGACATCGTCATTTAATAACCAAATCCTAAATACACCGGTTTCATACTCTTGGGAATAAACCGGTTTTGTTGTTAGCCAATTAAACATCAGGAACAACATGATAAATAACACTCGATTCTTCATAAAATGATTATTAGGTTAATAATTTAATGAATTAATTGAAAATTTATGTTGAAATAAATTCTCCAAAATGCTATTAATCTGATAGTTATGCTATAACTTCTAATAAGTTAATTTTCAGGTAGTAACTGGCAGTTCAATTTGAGGGTTCTATGTTATAAAACAAATTCTTATAACATGCAAATATTAATTAATAATATTTTTGGATGTATACAACACATGTAGCTATATTCATATAAAAATTAGAGGCTAAGCAATCGCAATGGTAGAAATCATTGATTATCGAGTAATTCCAAAGGGATAGTATTATGTAACTAGCCTAATTCTTTCTTTACTACCATCATTTGCATAAACAACCTGATTTCTAATTTTAGTATCTGCGCAAATTAGTCGCATACGGTTCGCAGTAGCTT
>JAEYXG010000273.1 GCA_023428585.1 Bacteroidota bacterium | reverse complement strand
CCTACAATAATAAAATGACACTTCAAATTATCAAATTACAATTTAACGGATGTTCAAACCATAAAGGAAAGGAATGTTTTTTAATGAATTGAAAACCCTGCAGCAACCAGATCGTTCCAGAATTCGGGATAGGACTTTCCTACCACATCAGGATTATTAATCACAAGAGTTCCGGATGATATTGAGAGCATTGACATTGCCATTGCAATCCTGTGGTCATTGTATGTGTCGATGACATTGCTTGTTGGGGGAATCATTCCTTTAAGTACATGGAGTGTATTATTTGATTCAATCCTGCAAACATACCCTCTTTTCTTCAATTCAGATTTGATTGACTCAAGGCGGTTGCTCTCCTTGATTACAAGTGTTTCCAAGCCTCTTAGGGTTGCTTCCACCTGTATTCCAGCACAGGCAACCGCAAGTGCGGGAGCAAGGTCAGGCTGCCCGTTCAAATCAATGTCGACTTTATTGACAATACTGCCAGCCCTTTTTAATAGCAAATCATTGTTTTGCCAAACAGATTCAACACCCAGTTGCCTGAATATTTCTGCAACGAACCGATCACCCTGTAATGAATTTGATTTCAAGCCCTTCAATACTATTGGATAAATGAGTAAGGATTCATTGGGTAACAGTGCAGCCAGGGCATACCAATAGGAAGCCGCTGACCAGTCGGCCTCCCTAATGCCCTCAACAAAAGAGTAAATACCCGGCTCAATTACAATTAGCGTCTCATCAACAGACACCTTAATACCGTTGCTTCTCATCAATTCAGCTGTCAGATGGATATAGGGTTGAGAGACCGGGTTACCCTTGAGATGAATTCTCAAGCCCTTGGGCATCAATGGCGCAATCATCATAAGAGCGGAAACAAACTGGCTGCTCACCGAGGCATCAATAGTCACATTGCCACCTTGCAATTTTCTCCCTTCAAAAAGAACCGGAGGGTAACCTTGTTTACCTTTATAGGTACATTTGGCTCCGAGTGAAACAAGAGCATCGATAAGCGGACCACAGGGTCTCTCCAGCATCCTTGCTGAGCCGGTAAGCACTGCATTTCCTGGCGTTATGGCCAAAAGAGCACTCATGAATCTGAACACCGTACCTGCTTCACCTGCATTGAAACAGTTATCATGAAAATTCAAATCATTACTCAGAAATTGGGCAGCATAACTATTTCTGCGTAATTTTCGAAGCAACTCTTTCATTGTGAGTGAATCATCACAGGCAGGAATTTCAACGGAGTCCTCCTTGCCCGAGAGATAGCCTATAATCAGCATTCTGTTGGCAATACTCTTGGAGAGAGGCAAGTTGACCGGCACATTGTTTATATCCGTTGGCGCTTTAATAGACAGTTGATTCACTTTTGTGTATGTTTTTTAAAATCAGTATACCTGAACAGGCATTCACGGATGAGCGCTGTTTCACATTTATGGCCATCAACCGCCTTACCGATTTCCTTAAGCAAGGTGAGGATAACATTACCATCCCTGTTCTTTTTATCATAGATTGTGATCTCTGCCAATTCATCAATGGCAGTTGTGTCAATTTGATAGAATTCAAAGTTCAGGAGAATATTGGAGATCACCTCATCTCTCTGCTGAAGGGATAATCCCATCAGTCTATATGAAATATAGGCTTCACAAATAATTCCCATGGCAACAGCTTCGCCATGACTTAAGGGTGACTCATCATGACGCAATGAGTAGGTTTCAAATGCATGTCCAAGGGTATGTCCGAAGTTCAGCAACTGGCGTGCTCCCTTTTCAAATGGATCACTATTTACAATTTTGCATTTTATAAGTGCGGCATGGTAAATCATTTCATCCCAACTGCTTATTAAAGCCATTGGCATTTTCGACAATTTCTTCCAGAATTCGGCATCAGCTATTAAAGCGTGCTTCAGCATCTCAGCATAGCCGGAAAGCATATAGCGATGAGGCAGTGTTTTAAGGAAATCAGGCCATACATAAACACCCAGGGGATTTGCGAATAAACCAACAATATTTTTGAGGGAAGCGAGGTCAACACCTGTTTTACCTCCTATGCCTGCATCAATCATCGACATGAGTGTTGTAGGAATATTGATATATGACATCCCCCTGTGAAAGGTGGAAGCTGCAAAGCCACCGATATCAGACACAACACCTCCACCAAGGTTTATCATCAATGAATTCCTGTTTGCTCCTAGCACCGCCAGTTTATTCCAAATAACTTCACAGGTTTGAATGGTTTTATAGTCTTCACCCGGTTCAATAATGATACGACATGCTTTGCCAAGAGCCGGAATCTGTTCCAAAAGTGGAGGAAGGCAGTGTAGTGCCGTGTTTTTGTCAGCTAGAATAAACAAGCTTTGCCTGCTCTTGAGTGAAGTTTCCAGCTGGTTTGAAAGTTCAGCAAGGGCTTGCTGCCCGAGGTATAAAGGACTTCCTGCAATTTCAAGAGTTCTTAATCTTTTCATCATACTCAGGGAATGACATTATTTTTACGAAAATAAATAAATTTTTACATCGTTTAAGATGGGACAATCAACAATTATTATATTTGAGAAAACAAATCAAGACACACTGAAACATGGAACTTAATATAAATGACACAAAAATTGCATTCATTAGCAAAACAAACAAAGAGCTGAAAAGTGCATTCTACCTGTTCCGAATTATGAAAAATAATACATTGGTCAAAACAGGTAGCACACTTTTTACAACAGCAATGAAGCTCAATCTACCGGTAGCATGGTTTATTGAAGCAACCATCTATAAGCAATTTGTTGGTGGAAAGACCATAGAAGATTGCCTGCCATCTGTTGATAAGCTTAAAGAATTCAATGTTCATACCATCCTTGACTATTCCGTTGAGGGGAATACGACTCCTGAAGGCATGAATAGAACCCTGGAAGAAACATTACGTACCATTGAGAATGCCTCTTCAAACCCCTTTATACCATTTGCTGTGTTCAAACCAACAGCCTTTGCTTCTCCACACTTATTTGAAAATGCGAATGAAGCGAAACCATTGGATGATATTATGTACAAACATTATACTGATTTACAGGAAAAAGTAGAGATTCTGTGCAAGAGAGCTTTTGAAGTGGATGTTCCCATACTAATTGATGCCGAAGAGACATGGTATCAGTATCTTGTTGATGAGACTGTTGAGAAAATGATGCAGAAGTACAACAAAAAGAGAGCTATTGTTTATAACACCCTTCAAATGTATAGGCATGACAGGGTGCAATTTCTAAAAGAAAGCATTGAAAAGGCAAGAAACGACAACTATTTTCTTGGAGTTAAGTTTGTAAGAGGTGCCTATATGGAAAGAGAAAGAGCCAGGGCATTGCAGAAAGGCTATCCTTCACCAATATGCACTACAAAGGAAGAGACTGACAACTCCTACAATACAGCATTGATGATATCACTGGATAATATTGATATGACAGAGATATTTTCAGGTACACACAATGAAGAAAGCAATCTTTTATTGGTTAAAGAGATTGAAAGGAGGAAACTGGATAAAAATGACAAACGGATATGGACAGCCCAACTATACGGAATGAGCGATCATATTAGCTTTAATATGGCACACCACGGTTTCAATGTCTCTAAATACGTACCTTATGGGCCTGTAAAGTCTGTTATGCCGTACCTTTTAAGAAGGGCAGAGGAGAATACAGCCATTGCCGGACAGACCACAAGGGAGCTGAATCTAATAGACAAGGAAATTAAACGCAGAAAGAAAGACCGGTATGGCTATTCAGCTGATTAGTATTAATTTAAAATAATTGTTAAATTAATTTCGGTGTAAAACATCGGTGTGATTGTAGCGTTATAATTCCAATCTGACAAACTCTTAAAGCTACAAGAAATGACTGCAAAATCAAATGAAATGATGGAATATTCCAAGATGATTCTGGAAAAGGTAAGCTTTAGTCGTGATCTATTTAGAAAAGAGCTTGAAAAAAGCAAGAGGAAACTACAGGATGATGAACTGGAACTTTTCAGAAGATGGTGCAACCTGCTTTTCACGGAGAAATATCCCGATATCATTCTAGAAGTATTTGGCAGCCGAACCTGCTAAAGTTGATATTAATGTTCCGTTCATTGCGATGCTTAAGGCAAAAATATCACCCTATAGCTTTATTTCATTGTGATAAGCCGGTTCTGAGTCTGCCATATTGATGACATAAACCTTGACGCTTCTTTAGTGGATATCTATATTTAAGTCGGATAAATACCCTTAAGGGAAAAATATTCCGATTTAATGATAAAATAACCCAAAAAACTTGAATTGTCTCGTTGGCTTGTCTATATTTGGACACCAGAAAATCATCATTATGGAATTAACAACATTGAATGCAGTATCCCCTTTAGATGGCAGGTACAGAAAACACGTAGAGAGTCTGGCTTATTATTTTTCAGAGGCAGCATTGATAAATTACAGAGTATTTGTTGAAGTGGAGTACTTCATAGCCTTGGCAGAATTACCCCTGCCACAGCTAAATGGCATTGACCCCTCTAAACTTGAAGAACTGAGGGCCCTATGTAGGGATTTCACATTCCAGGATGCACAAGAAGTTAAAGATATTGAAGCAACTACAAACCATGATGTAAAGGCTGTTGAATACTTCCTTAAAAAGAAATTCGATAAAATGGGACTTGGTCATTATAAAGAGTTCCTGCATTTTGGGCTTACTTCCCAGGATATAAATAATACATCATCCCCTTATGCCATTAAGCTGGCCATTAATGAAATATATTTACCGGTGCTTGAGGATGTTATACAGAAACTGACAATTAAAGCCAAAGCGTGGAAGAATGTTCCAATGCTTGCCCGAACACATGGTCAGCCTGCCAGCCCAACTATGGTTGGAAAAGAGATTTATGTATTTGTTGATAGGCTGAAACATCAGTTGAAATTAATGAAAGCAGTTCCAATAACCGTTAAATTCGGTGGCGCTACCGGTAATTTGAATGCCCATTATGCTGCCTACCCTGCAATTGATTGGAATTCGTTTGCTGATTCATTCACCAAGGATTACCTTGGTTTGGAACGCCAGAAATACACAACACAGATTGAGCATTATGATAATCTGTCAGCATTGTTTGATTCAATGAAACGCATCAACACCATCCTGATAGATTTTACGCGTGACATTTGGATGTATGTAGCTATGGATTATTTCAAACAAAAGATTGTTGAAGGAGAAGTTGGGTCATCAGCCATGCCTCATAAAATCAATCCCATTGACTTTGAGAATGCTGAAGGCAACCTTGGCATTGCCAATTGCATTTTTGAGCATCTTTCTTCAAAGCTTCCTATTTCTCGTTTGCAACGTGACCTTACCGATTCTACCGTTTCACGTAATATTGGAGTACCTGTTGGTCATTCTATCATTGCAATGAAATCAATAATAAGGGGGCTTAATAAGTTAATACTGAATGAAGAGAAGATTAAGCTTGACCTCGACAATAACTGGGCTGTTTTAGGTGAAGCCATTCAGACTATTCTACGCAGGGAAGGATACAATAAACCCTATGAAGCATTGAAGGAGTTGACACGAACAAATGAAAAAGTAACTTCAGAAACCATCAATAAATTCATTGATACCCTTTCAGTATCACAAAACGTTAAAGAAGAACTCAGAAAGTTGAATCCGCATAATTACACAGGGGCATTCAATCTCTGAACAGTGGTCATCAATAAGTTGAAAAATATAGGATAGTCTGAATTATAAACGGATTTACCTGAAACCTGCAAGCAGCAGCTCGATATCCTTATGTGGCAATCCAAAGTGGTCACTCAGGTATCTGTTGGTAGAGATACCATTATAGAGATAGACACCAAATCGAATGCCGTTGTCAGTGCGTAGCATATTGGTTATACCCCCCTCCTCTCCTATCTTTGAGATTACGGGTACCAGGAGGTTGCTTAATGCCAGTGAAGCTGTGCGAGGAACTTTGGATGGGATATTGGGGACGCAGTAATGAGTAACACCATGTTTATCAAATACAGGGTTTTTATGATCAGTCATTATTGAGGTTTCAAAACACCCCCCCTGGTCAATGCTAACATCAATGACCACAGCCCCCGGCTTCATTTTCATCACCATATCTTCTGACACGCAGACCGGTGAGAATCCAGCTTTGGCTCGTATAGCTCCAATTGCTACATCAGCTGATAAAAGGGCATCACTTAAAGTGGAGGGTCGAATAACACTTGTATAAACACGGGTTCCAATATTGTTTTGCAAACGGCGCAACCTGTAAACTGAATCATCAAACACTTTGACGAAAGCACCCATACCAATAGCCGCACGGGCGGCAAATTCTCCCACGGTACCGGCACCAAGAATTATGACTTCAGTTGGA
>JAEYXG010000247.1 GCA_023428585.1 Bacteroidota bacterium | reverse complement strand
CATCCACACCTGGCTTCCGACTGTGATTTCATTCAGCAGGCGATTCTTATCATTAACATAACCAAGATTTGCCCTGCCATATTCCCTTATTTGAGAAGGTTGAACCTCACCACCAAAATTCTGGGCTAAAAATTGTGCGCCATAACAGATAGCCAATATGGGAACCTTGCCCTTTATCTTACTTAAATCAGGATACGGTGCATTTGAATCACGAACAGAGAATGGACTGCCTGATAGAATAACACCTTTGATATCAGTTGTTATCTCCGGAAATTTATTGTAGGGATGTATTTCACAGTAAACATTTAGTTCCCTTACGCGTCGGGCTATAAGCTGGGTATACTGGGATCCGAAATCCAGAATAAGTATTGTTTCTTGCATGGTTGCAAAGGTAATATTTAATGGTTAATTATTGAATTGCTTCCGTAGACTTATCTTAACCATGGCCGTCTTTAATAGCCTGGATAAAATAAAAATAACGACAAAGGCAAAGATGATTGTCGCACCTGATGGAATATTATAGAAGTATGACAAAATCAATCCTCCAACTGAGCCGATAATACCAAAGATTATAGAGAGTATTATAATATACTTGAAATTCCTGGTAAAAATATTGGCTGTTGATTGGGGTATAGTGAGGAAGGAAATAACAAGAATAATACCTACCAATCTGATATTTAACACAATGGTTAATGCCACCAAACTGATCATCAGATATTTTATGAGATTAACAGGAGCATTGTGTGAGCGGGCGTATTCCTCATCATAAGCAACAAACAAAATCAAGTGATAGAATGATGAAAATATAACAATCAGCGCCACAGCAAGGATTCCAATCAACCACAGATCAGTAGCACTAACAGTAAGAATACTTCCGAAAAGGTATGACATTAGATTTGGAGCATAGCCCGGTGTCATGAAAATGAAAATGATACCTATGGCCATTCCAAACGACCATAGGATACCAATTGCTGAGTCTTCCCTGACACTTGATTTTATGGATGTCCATTCTATTCCAAGTGCTGCCAGGATACTGAAAACTGCGGCCCCCAATACAGGATTCAGGCCAAGAAAGTAAGCTATACCAATACCACCAAAGGATGCATGTGTTATTCCACCACTTATGAATACCATGCGTTTTATAACAATATACGAACCAATAATACCACAGGCAATGCTTGCCAGTATTGCTGCCAAAAGTGCATTATTGAAAAACTGGTAGCCAATAAGGCTTGAGAGCTGTTCAATCATGGTTGTGAAGATGGTTATGATCGCCTAGAACAGTATGGGGAATCTTTCCGTGAGTGATCAGTTGTATGGGACAATTATATGATTCGAGTTGACTTTGAGTTATTATATTCGATTGATGATAATGAAGATTTCTGTTAACGCAGGCAATTGTTTTAACGTAGCTGGTAATTGTCCCAACATCATGGGAAACCATCAATATGGCCATTTTATTATTCAATTCCTTAAGTAGCTCATATAGATCGTGTTCAAAGCTATTATCAACAAAGGTATTAGGCTCATCCAATATAAGAAGCTGCGGTTCGGAAACTATTGCCCTACCCAGGAAAACCCTTTGCATCTGGCCTCCCGACAATCCACCAATATTCCTGTTGCCTAAGTGTCCGATACCCATCAGTTCCAGTACATTCTTCACCTTCTTCCTGTCATTTCCTGTAAATCGACCAGTGAACCGCTTTTGTGACATCAATCCTGATAAAACGATCTCATTTACCGAAACCGGGAATTGGCGATCATTATCAGTTGATTGCGGCAAATATCCAATTGGAACTCTGCCAGTGTTTTCATGCCATATTATTTCACCACGAAGGGGCTTTATCAATCCTAATATCAACTTGACCAAGGTGGTTTTACCACCACCATTTGGCCCAATAATTCCAATGAAATCAAGTGGATTAACTGAAAAATTTATATCCTTCAGAATAATCTCATCTGCATAACCTGCACTTACATCTCTAATTTCAACAATCGACATACCCTTTACTTAACAGTTGAATTAACGATGCTTTCAGTAATGGACAATAGATTCTCCTCTACATTCTCCTCAAGAGGATTAAAGGCAGTAAGACTAATTCCAAGTTGTTTGGCAATTGTTTCAGCACTTCTTTTGTCGAACTGCTCCGAATAAAATATGGTGGTGATCTCTGTCATTTTTGCCTTGTCAATCATTTCCTTCATGTATGCCGGGCTAGGTTCCTTCCCTTCAAATTCTATGGGAATCTGGTCTATCCCATAATCTTTGGCATAATAACTCAATGAAGGATGGTAAATCATAAAAGACACAGGCTTCTCCATTGCTTTAAATTTATCGGTAATTAACCCATCAATAGAATCTAATCGGGCAATGAACTTTTGCAGGTTATCATTATAAAGCGACTTGTTTTCAGGATCAAGCACAACCAAGTGTTCCATTATGTTTTGACTCTGCACTTTGATGGCTTTCAACGAAAGCCATATGTGTGGGTCAATGCCACTTGCATGATGATGGTGCTCACCATCGGCATGTTGATCATCATCACCATGATCATCATGCCCTTCAATTAAATCCACTCCTGTTGAGGTGTTAATTATCATCAAATCAGAATATTGAACACTTACCTTTCTAAGCCAGTCTTTCTCAAAATCAAGTAATCCGGTGCTTATACATGCAATTGACTTGCTCATCTCCTGCATTTGAATTCCAGTAGGTTCATAAGTTTCAGGGCCACTACCATCAGGAACCAAAACATTAATATGGTATCTGTCGCCTGCTAACTGTTCTAAAATATGTTTCTGAGGGAGAATACTAACCGTTATCGTTTCTTTGGCTGTCTTGACCCTTGATTCATTGCAACCCAAAAGTAAAATCAGGGATAATAATCCTATTGTAAACTTATGCATTTGTCGGTATTTTATATAATGCAAAAGTACTAAAATGCAGCCTAGGAATATACATTCATCAACATTGATTCTTGCCAATAACCAATTTGTGGAAAATAATACACATCAGAATAAGTGGATAATAAACATGAAAGACTTGATTATCTAAGCTTACGATAAGAAACTAAATTTCTGGCTTTAATTTTGAGTAATACAAACCGAAACAACAATAAACTCTATAACACATGAAAAAACTAATGGTAATAGCGCTGATTCCTTTCATTTTTGCCGCTTGTGAAAATAAAGAACAGACCGCTCGAATAAATCAACTTCAGGAAGAACAAGCAATGATGTTGAATGACTCAAGAACAAAGGATTCATTGATCAATGATTTCATGCAAACACTTAATGAAATTGAATCAAACCTGGCAGAGATAAAATCCAAGGAAAAGCTCATCAGCAAGGAAACTTCTTCAGGAACAGAACTTAGCAGATCTGCTCGCGAAAGGGTCAATGAAGACATCAAACTTATCAATGCCCTTATGGCGGAGAATAAAGAGAAAATTTCTTCTCTAAACTACAAGCTCAAGCAATCAAATATAAGAATTACTGAGTTTGAAAAGATGATTGAAGCCACTAACATGCAACTTGCCCTGCGTGATCATGAGATTGATTCACTTAAAACAGAGTTATCGACTTTGAATTTCACTATTGCTGTATTGAACGACACTCTTAACAATTACGCAAACAGGAATGTGGCACTAACAAATCAGGTAACCGAGAGAACCAATGAATTAAACACTGCTTATTATGTTGTAGGTGAGAAAAAAGAACTTATTGAACACAAAATACTTAATAAAGAAGGTGGTATTCTTGGTATTGGTAGAACCCAAAAAGTTGCCGGTGATGTTGATCTTAATGATTTTACAAAGGTTGATATACGTAATTTAAAATCGATTCCACTCGATGTAAAGAAGGCAACGGTAATGTCAGTGCATCCGGCCGGTTCTTATGAACTTGTCGGAACGGACAAAAGGGTGAATGAATTGGTGATTAAGGACCCCGTTTTATTTTGGCAGAAATCCAGGATGCTGGTGATCTCGACTGACGTTTAATCTTTGCTTCTTTGTATTTTTATCCCCCGCCAGTGACATGACGGGGGATTTTTACATTATTATTCCTAACTTTATGGCTCAATGAAAAAGAATACAATTACAACAGGAATCAAAGGTAAGATCATTACAGGGTTTGTGCTACTACTGACTCTTATCTTTATTTCAGTTTATGCGGTATTCAAGCTCGCCAATCAATTGATACCACCTGAACCCGGGGCTTCATCCTCCATTAGAAAACTAACGCTTATTAGCAATTTTCTGTCAAATCTCATTGAAACCGAAGGGATGGCCAGAGCTTATCTTGGCACCAATGACTCTGCCTATTTGATCCATTTCTATGAACAAGAAGCAATTAATGATCGATATATTGATACGTTAAAAACTACCAGTATCAGTAATACCAAACAGTATTTAAGAATATTAACCGTTGATAGTCTGTTGGATCTTAAAAAGCAGACCTATCATAACTTCTTTCTCCTTAAGAAGGAAGCCACTCTCGTAGGACTAGGTGATCTTCATAAGTCGGTGAACCTCTATGATGATTCATTGAGGGTTACCAGCAGCGTAATTTCCAAAACAGTTACAAAACAAATTCCTACTGAACAGTCAAAAAAGCCCGGTTTCTTTCCGCGTCTTTGGAGCCGCATAACCGGCAAGAAACAAATTGACACTACTCAAACTACCATCAAAGGTCCATCAATTAATTCCGATACAGCATTATCGTATCAAGTGTTTAGCAACAATACTTTAAACAAGGTTCGGTCACAACTCCAAAAATTTGAGAATCAAAGACTTCTCGAACAACAACTGATAACTGAAAGGGAGATGTCACTTCTTCAGGCAGATCAAAAAATTATGAATGAAATTAGAGCCGTACTTTTATTGTTTGAAAAAGAGGAGATTTCAGATGCGCTTACCGAAACGGAAAATAGCCGTAAAGTCCTTAACAACCTCTGGATCACGGCACTGATATTAGCTGGTACCGGTCTGTTAACCACCATTGGTTTTATTATACTGATATGGAAAGACCTCGCAAGAAGTGCATTCTACAGAAGGCAACTTGAACAGGCACGTCAATTGGCTGAAAGTCTATTGAAAGTTAAAGAGAAGTTCCTTGCCAACATGAGTCACGAAATCCGTAC
>JAEYXG010000215.1 GCA_023428585.1 Bacteroidota bacterium | reverse complement strand
GGGAGGCCCTTCAGCTAACATGTACCGCATGGCAGGAGTTGATAAGAGCCGTTGCATGAAATGCAGGCGTCCATCGTGCATTTTCCCCTCCATTTGCCGAAACCTCAGTACCGACCACAAGCCAATGACCAACCTTTACAGGGAGGCCCTCAAGATAAAAAACATAAAACGAATAACAATTGGCAGCGGAATAAGGTATGATATGCTGGTAGGCAGAACGGAAGCGGAGAGCAAAGCATACGGATTGGATGAATACATGCAACAGGTAATAACCCGACATGTGTCGGGCAGGTTAAAGGTGGCACCCGAGCATAGCTCACCCGAAGTGCTTAAGATAATGCGAAAACCACATTACCGCACCTACCATCAGTTCAGTCAGAAGTTCAATGAGATAAACCGGAATGCCGGATTAAAGCAACAACTCATACCCTATTACATATCAAGTCATCCCGGGAGCCGGTTGAATGACATGGCCGAGTTGGCATGTGAAACCATGAAACAGGGCTTCCATCCCGAGCAGGTACAGGATTTTACCCCTACCCCAATGACCTTGGCCACCACCATGTATTATACAGGCATAGACCCATACACCATGAAAACGGTATATGTAGCTAAATCAAGAGAAGAGAAGCAGGAGCAGCAGCGGTTCTTCTTCTGGTACAAGCCCGAAAACAGACAATGGCTGCAAGCTACCCTTAGGAAGATTGGAAGAACCGACTTGATCAATCAATTCAAGAGTGGTCGGTAAGTGTTAGCCGGCTTTTTCTGGCACCATAGGAAAAATAGATTACCAGGCCGATAACCAGCCAGATAAGAAAGCGCAACCAATTGGTAATGCCAAGTTGTGACATAAGGTAAAAGTTGGTTATCAATCCCAGCACCGGAATAAGCGAAAGCCGGTGTTTGATGGCAGCGATGGAAACTGAAACTGCAACGATGATAAAGGCAAAATGAGGGATTCTATGTTTTATCACATCCCACGATGACTCACCGGGCAGACGATGGAAGTCAACAATACTTTTCAGATCATTCAAATCGGTAGTCATAAGGATAATAATGACGACCAACCAAATCAAGGGCAGCCAAATACGACTATCGAAAAAGGGCACTCTGAATTTTCCGGTACCCTTACCGCCAAGATTACCTGCAGGTGTTTTGCGGCCATCGAGGATTAAAACACCACCTGAAACGAGAACAAAAGCAAATAGGGTTCCTATGCTGGTAAGATCCGTTACTTCAGTAAGGTTCATAAAGAGAGAAGGCACAGCAACGAGAATACCTGTAATTATTGTTGAGAATGCAGGTGTTTTGTACTTTTTATGAAGCTTTGAGAATCTGGGTGGCAGCAATCCATCACGGCTCATACTCATCCATATGCGGGGTTGACCAACCTGGAAAACCAGCAACACACTTGCCATAGCAATAACTGCACTGAATGCAATGATACCTGATAGTCGGGTGAGGTGCAGTCGCTCAAAAACAAAGGCCAACGGATCAGAAACGCCAAGGAGATGATAACTAACCATTCCTGTAAGAACAAGACTAATGGCAACATAAAGCACGGTAGTAATAAGCAGTGAAAAGATCATTGACCGTGGGAGATCACGTTGTGGATTTTTACATTCCTCAGCGGTAGTTGATATAGCATCAAAACCTATATAGGCAAAGAAAACGCCACTTACCCCTTTCAAAACACCGGTAATGCCATTGGGTGCAAAAGGTGACCAGTTATCGGGATTGACATAAAAGGCGCCCACTGCAATAACCATAAGAAGGATGGCAATTTTCAGCAATACCATTATGTTGCCAGCCGTTTTTGATTCCCTGATACCTGTATAGACCAGCCAGGTAATAGCCACAACGATTGTGAACGCAGGAATATCGGCAATAAGCCTCATGCCACCTATCATTGGTGCAGTAGTCCATGCCTTCCATGCCTCCAGCAGCTCACCGGGCAGCTCAGCCGGCAGTACGCCGGAAGCCATGAGTTCCGTTGCCTGTGCAAATCCCCGTGAAGCACTCAGAAAGTCAATAGCTATATATTCAGGAAGAGAAATTCCCAAACCTGAAAGTAATCCAACAAAATAGCCCGACCAGGAGATGGCAACAGCAATATTACCCACGGCATATTCCATGATAAGATCCCAGCCAATTATCCAGGCAACCAGTTCACCGAAGCTTGCATAGGCATAGGTATATGCACTGCCGCTGAGTGGAATGGAAGAAGCAAATTGTGCATAGCAAAGTGCCGAAAAGCCACACGCAATGGCTGAGAATACAAACAAAAGGGAAACTGCCGGCCCTCCGGCTGATGCTGCATTCCCTATGGTACTGAAGATGCCTGCACCTACAATGGCAGCAATTCCAAGGGAAGTAAGATCCCTAACCCCAAGATCTTTACGCATCTCCCTGCCTTCATCGTGCTCATGTTTGGCATGAGCAAGAATCATATCAATTGATTTTCGGCGGAAGTATGATTTGAACCTCAAGGATTTTTCCGGTTTTTAACACTTCAAATATAGGATTTTTCTTCTCCTGCCTGTTACCAATAATACCAAATTGTATAATTGCACGTTGTTATGCTACCCAAAAGTTTATTTATATATAATATTGACCCGGTTAAAAGCAGATTCTGTACTCCATATTTAACCATTTTGACATAGAAGATGTATCAAAATGATTCAGTTGATAGTTCAAGTACGAACACTTTTTCATGCCCATAATATCCATTACTCAACATAAATTGTTGAACTATAATACATTGTGCTTTTGGCATAATAAATGTATCAGTTTTTATTTTAACGAGAAAAATGATCGAATTAAAAAGCCTCAACAAGTCGTATGTAACTGGTTCCAACAAGTTACATGTGCTAAAAGGAATAGACCTGAAAATTGAATCAGGTGAATTTGTTTCCATCATGGGATCTTCAGGATCAGGTAAATCAACACTGCTGAATATTGTAGGGATTCTGGATGAATACGATAATGGTGAGTATTATCTTGATAACACCTTGATTCGTAATCAAACAGAAACAAAAGCTGCAGGACTGCGCAACAAGTATATTGGATTTGTATTTCAGTCGTTTAATCTCATATCCTTCAAGAATGCGATGGAAAATGTAGCACTTCCACTCTATTATCAGAATGTGAGCAGGAAGAAGCGCAACAAGTTGGCTATGGAATATCTTGAGCGTATGGGGTTGGCTGAATGGGCAGAACACATGCCCAATGAATTGTCGGGCGGACAAAAGCAACGAATAGCCATTGCCCGTGCCCTGATATCGAAACCCAAGGTTATACTTGCCGATGAGCCGACAGGTGCACTTGACACCGCTACGAGTTGTGAAGTGATGGGTTTACTTCAGGAGATCAACAAAGAGGGTATTACCATAATTATAGTCACCCACGAGAATGATATTGCTCACATGACCAAGAGAATAATACACCTCAAGGATGGC
>JAEYXG010000211.1 GCA_023428585.1 Bacteroidota bacterium | reverse complement strand
GAATATGAGGGATTAGAACATAAGCCGGTACATCACCCTTGAACCTGATTCTAACGGGTTTCTCGGTTAAAACCACTTCACTGGTGCCATCAGTTAGTTGTATGCTATATTCAATTTTACCGGCAGGTGGTTGGTGAGGTATTATTGCAATTAGTTTACCACCCTGATGGCTCATTGCAACCTGGGTCAAAGTGTCATGACTGGGATACCTTTTATAAGTCAGGGTGCCCTCTAATTTGCCGTTTGGATCATCAAACACAATCTCAGCATCGTCAGGCCCACCATAGCTGGTTAGCAGCTTGTATTTTATAGTCTCACCACCTATGACAGTCTTGCCATTTATAGGGTGTGTCGGTCCGGTCATACGTTGATAAATTACCATCGACAATGTGATCACTATGGCAGTAATCCAGAAAATGAGATTTTTGTGTTTCATTGACAGTTTTGATTAAAATCATTAAAACTTATGCAATAATAATGAAAGTTTTCGTTATGCCCATAAACCATTTTTACATTAAATAAGTTCAAAACAAAGTTATAATGGGAATCTGATTTCCATACATAACTTATTGTTGGAGGTGATTTCCTGAGGTAAGTTGCAATAAATCTATATTTGATATGGATTTTTGTTAAAAAAGTTTACCTTTACCCTCTGTTTAAATAACAGAAAAGGGGGGTGATCCTTTAACTGTTTAAACTATAACTGCTTGTGTATAAGAATGCTCTGTTAATATTTTTATTGATAACGGTGAGCGTATCGCACACCAAGGCGCAGGAGATGAATGGTTATGTTCACAGTAACTATTCAGGCATAACCGGTGCCCAGATTAATCCAACTTCAATTGTTAACTCAAAATTATATTTTGACCTTAACTTGATTGGAGTTCACATTAATGTGGACAATGATTATATCTATTTGGCAAAGGATGATTACAAGTTCTCACGATTCTTGTCGCCCAATGCGGAATATCCTAAAAATCCTGAGACCGGCAATGTTTATTACGATTTTTACAATGAGAAACTGAAAAACGCATTTACTCAGGTCAAAATTCTTGGGCCATCAATAATGTTTGCCAAGAATGATAAGGCCTATGGATTCTCAACATCAGTAAGGAATATTGTATCAGGTATTGATATACCCTATGAAATTGCAAAATTTGGAGCTGAAGGCTTTGATTATACTCCACTCCATAGGATACGATTTACTGATAATAAGGACTTTAGAGCTGGCGCACTTTCATTTGCAGAGTTATCAGCCACCTATGCCCAGGTAATTTATAAACAGAATAGGGATCATCTCACTGCAGGAGTTACACTTAAGGGTTTACTTGGCTTTGGAGGCGCATACTTCTCAGTTGACAATGCCGACTATATGCTCCCTAACAGTGATACACTTATTTTATATAATGGCAATGCAAAGGCTAGTGTTTCATTGCCATTGGATTACACAACCGGTGATTCATTCTTCCCCAGTCCTCTGGTTTTAGGGTCCGGTTTGGGATTTGATCTTGGACTTACCTACCAGCTGAAGATGAAGGGCCATACCAATAAACGTTATATTGCCTGTGAACAGCCTTTTGAAGATTACTACTATAAACTTGGAGTATCATTGCTCGATATAGGTTACATAAAATTCAGGAAGAATACCCGACAACTAACCATGGAAGATGCCCTAGGTACATGGCTCGACTTCTCACATCAGGATATTGAAACCATCGATGTGCTATTTGGTGCGATAAGTTCCAACTTTGGTGCCGATTCAACTGAGATGGTGGATGATGAAATGTTTAAGGTGTTTCTGCCTTCTGCCGCCAGTATTCAGTTTGATGTAAGGATAAACAATAGAATATATGTTAACTCAAGTCTGGTTGTTCCACTCCTGATGAATGAATATACCATAGCCCGCCCATCACAACTTTCAGTTACACCAAGGTTGGAGCAGGATAATTTTGAATTGGCCATACCCATAACACTCTATAATCTCACGGATCCAAGAATTGGATTGAGTGCACGCTTTTCAAAATTCATCATAGGTACCGATAAATTGGGAAGTTTCTTTGGGCTCAGTCATTTTACCGGCATGGATCTGTACTTCATGGTTAAATTGCCTTTGATCAAAGGTCACTGCTTGCGCAGAAATAGAGGTGTTAACTGCGGCAACTTGGAATTCAGGCAATATCAGCGTAATCAAGAAAGACTGGAAGTTGACTAACCTATCAGAATGAAGTGTTCGTTTTTACGTCAAGAGCATCACGCAATCCATTCCCAATAAGCATAAAGGCTAGTACCAGTAGCATTATTGCCATACCGGGGGTAAGTGCTAACCATGGATTGTCGAGTATAATATAAGCATAATTTTCTTTAACCATTGTTCCCCATGACGGCATGGGAGGCTGAACACCTATACCTAAAAAACTTAAACCGGCTTCTATCAATATGGCTGATGCAAAGTTGGCTGCTGAAATAACAATAACAGGCCCCATTGTATTGGGAAGAATATGCCTGACAATGATTCTGAAGTTTTTATAACCTAATGCTCTGGCTGCTTCTACAAATTCTTTCTCACGCAGACTGATTATCTGGCCTCTTACAACCCTTGCAACCTCAACCCACATTGTCAGCCCAACGGCAATGAATACCTGCCAGAATCCTTTACCCAGTGCAAATGTGATGGCAATCACAAGCAATAATGTTGGAATTGACCAGATAACATTGATAAACCAAATGATAAGATCATCTACCCAACCCCTGAAAAAGCCTGATAAAGAACCCAGTAGAATCCCAAATACCAGTGAAATGAGCACTGAAATGAAGCCTACAGATAAACTCACCCTTGTGCCAATCATAAGCTGACTTAAAACATCCCTGCCAAACCGGTCAGTTCCCAATAAGTAAAACCGATTGATCAAGTGATCACTTTTGATTTTACTTATCATTTGGCTGGTTGATTCGTTTATTTGCCTGCCCTCAATATCAATTAACCCCATGCTGCTATAAGAGGCTAGGTTTGTATCGGGCAATGCATGAATAATATCAGCTAAAAGATAGGTATGACTAAGTTGATGTGCCGAGCCCGGTTCATCAGGTAAGCTTACAACTATACGGTTGTTTTCAAATTGATAATTGCTGATAGGCAGATATGTAAAATCAGATTTGCGACCATACAGGAGGGTTTTGATAAAAGATTGCCTAACCGGCATTGAATTATTCCTGATCTTGAGCATTTGCACTTTAAATCCTGGCTTTCGCGCTGCAATCTCCAGATGCTGCTCATTGGCAAATGGTGTTTTATCGGGGGTAATCAGATAACCTGCCATGGCTATGAATATGGCAATTATAATGGCCCACATACTGACAACAGCAGTTTTGTTCTGAAGTAATGCTGCTCTTGCTTTTGAAGTTAAAGAGCCTGAAGGATTATACTTTATTCTGAACAAGCAATTAAAATTTGGTAAGTACTGATTTGAATCTGCTGATTAAATCGTGTGAATGAATTTTATTTCACAAAGCTACTAAAAACATCAGGGTAGTTAATTCAAAAATGTGGTTTAAAAGATTTTTCTATGTCAAACAAATGTATTATTTTTGCCCCACTAAAATGGTGAGTATAGCTC
>JAEYXG010000185.1 GCA_023428585.1 Bacteroidota bacterium | reverse complement strand
GTCTCCAAGCCATAAGCCCTGCCGGTTCCGGTCGAAATAACCTCTTCATTTCCTGTTACACCATAATCACCGCCCTTATTGGCCAATGATATTGAATCAAGCACTGAAACAGGATAGTCACTATAGTATTTATAAAATCCTTCAATTGTTATGATGGAACTCTCTTTACGACGGTATTCAAATCCAAACACATAATGATCAGCCTTGATGTACTCCAAATCATTTTCCTTATTGGCAAGAACTCCTTCTCTTGTACGATATCCCAGCGTTGTATAGGCAGGAAGCTGTAGAAAACGACCGGTGTTCATGTTCAAGAAAAACCTATCGGTTAAAGCATAGGCTGCTGAAAATCTCGGTGAGAGATTGCTGAATAGATTCATGAAATTATCAGAGTAGTTGCTTCCGTCAGCACGTATGCCAAATGATAGAACAAGTCGATCAGCATAAAACCCTTTACTTACCTGACTAAATAGGTTCCATTTGAACATATCCAATTCTGAATTGAACTGTAGTGACCTGATGGTATCCTCTGCCAGAGGAATAAATACTTTCTGGAAGGTTGAAGTATTATACTTTGCATATTCCAATCCTGCGCCCGATACAATCCTATAACCATTATACCTTCCGGTATTCTCATACCTTACTTTGTTCTCAATCTCCTGAGAAACATAATCCTGTAGGAAAGGCTTTGACTTATCATTATTCTCATGCTTATAGGATTCATTATTTAGCATATTACGACTATAGACCCAGGTATCAAAGGAGTTCTTTCGGTAATGCTTGTAAACTGCTCCTATAGCATAATTCCATTGTTCAAAGACCGGGAGATAATCCAATAGGTATTGTTGACTTTCATCAGGGTTTTCAATTCCTGTATTCAAAGACGACTTATCAATAGCACCAATTCCAAGAATTGTAAGTTCATTTTTTTGGTCAAAACGTGTCTTGACCTTGAACTGAAAATCATTATATGTTGGAAGAAAAGGCAATCCTATGATATCAAACAGGAACTGCAAATAGGATCTGCGGGCTGAAAAGAGGAAAGTTGTTTTGTCACCAAGTGGACCATTAAGCGCCAGTGACATGTCAGATGCTCCAATGGCAGCCTTGGTCACCACCTTTTCCTTATTTCCATCAATCTGCTTCATTTCAATAATTGAGCTCAGGGCATTTCCCCTGTTCACAGGAAACGCACCGGAATAAAAATCCACCTCCCTTACAAAGTCTATATTGATCATTCCAACAGGACCGCCTGAAGCTCCCTGTGTTGCGAAGTGATTCAAATTAGGGATCTCCATTCCATCAAGATAAAATTTGTTTTCACCCGGACCACCTCCCCTAACGATAACATCATTTCGGTAGGCAACTGTTGATGAAACACCCGGTAGTGCCTGAATCACTTTACTAACATCCCGGTTACCACCAGGATTGCGCTCAATATCCTTAATACTTAAGGTGCGCATGGATACCGGACTTTCTTCGGTTTTCCTGAATGGTGATGCTTTAATAACTATCTGTTCCAGTTCAATGTTTGTTTGCACCATTGGGATATCAACGAAAACCACCTTGGCATTTGTTGCCATGATCTCCTCACTTATAAACGGCTTGTAACCTACTGAAGTAGCGGCTATTTTAACAAAACCTGGATGAATATTTTCTATCACATACTGGCCATCAAGATCAGATGTCACACCCTTGCTAGTGCCAAAAATTACAAGATTGGTAAAGGGCAATGGTTCATTACTGTTGATATCATACACACGCCCCTTTATGGTAGCCTGTTCTGAGTGTTTCTGAGCCTGTGCAGTAATTACAAGCAGTAATAGTAAAACTGATATTAATAAAGATTGCTTCATTCTGTTTAACTTTTTAAGGTAGTTCCATAAACAAGGGAACAGGAACATTGTTCTTGAAATACTGAATAAAATGAAAAATAAAATTGTCGTATTATTCCTTATTGCCTAAAGAGGCAATAGTCCGACAATGTTTAGATCACTCTTGATTCTTGAAATAACCACTTCAGGATCAGAAGGCAACCATTTTATAGCAATACCTTTTCGCTCCATTCGTCTGAACCAAGTCATTTGTCGTTTAGCAAACTGATGAATAGCCGTTTCAAGCAGGCTCACCATATCATCATATATTAGCTTTCCTTCAAGATACAAGGCTATATACTTGTACTCCAATCCATAATATTGAAGTGTTTCATAACTGACACCATTGTTATGCAATCCTTCAACCTCTTCTATAAGCCCTTCTTTCAATCTTTTATGAAGTCGATTAGTTATTCTTGACCTAACTTCCTCCCTTGGTAAAAGCAATCCATAAATAAAGTCGGTAATCGGCTTTTTGTCGTATGATGATACTGGTTCATTCTCATAAGGAGACTGATGTTGCAGTATCTTCTTCCTTGTATTGTTCAAACTGTCATTCTCCTCAGGTCTCAACAGAAGTTCGTTGTATGTTTCAGTATTAAGGGTTTTGTATCCTGAACTAACCAGAGCAATTTCAACAGCTCTAGTAAGTCTTTCCCTATCAAGGAGATCAGTAGTATTGTGAACTTTGTTGAGTGTTTTAAGCAAGAGAATGAGCTCTTCATTTGATTTTGCAGAAAGGACATCTCTAATGACTTTGTTTTCAGGTACTTCTTTCAGATCATACAGGCCTAGGGCACATTCAATGTACATGCCACTGCCACCGCAAACAACTGGAATCTTACCCCGGCTGGTAATTTCATTATAAGCATTACCAAAATCCTCCCTATAATTGAAAAGGCTGTATTTCTCCCCGGCTTCCACAATATCAACAATGTGTGCTGGTATCTGAATGCCATTAACAAAATAATCACCCAAGTCCTTTCCTGTTCCAATATCCATGCCCCTATATACCTGACGTGAATCGGCTGATATGATTTCACCTCCAATGGCATGAGACAGTAATGCTGCAATTTGCGTTTTACCTGTTGCGGTAGGCCCTAAAAGTACTATCATATTATTTTTCATGCCAACCCTAATTTGCGTTGCAATCTTCGTTCATTCACAAACATAAAGTCACGGATCATGTTAAGCTTGCTAACAGGTATATGTTCGAATCCCATTTCAACTATAATGCTTAACGACTCCGACAATAATGAATCAACAATAAAATTATTGGTTAGGAATTTGACGAGTCTGCTCTCGCTGGTTTCAGTATATTGAATATCAGATAACTTGAGGTACTGAAGTATGCGAAGCCCATCAACCTTCTGAATTGCTGCCTTAACAAACTGAGCAACGTTGGGACTATTGACCCTCAGAGGTTTCCAAATATCACTGATAAGTGACTGGTAAGAATCAGCCAGGAATGCATCCATAGGTGTTGACACTTCTGATTCAAACAATTCAGGCAATAGATCGAAGGTCGCCTTGATATCAAGGAACAGATCCTGATCGTAGATTGGATAGCTG
>JAEYXG010000121.1 GCA_023428585.1 Bacteroidota bacterium | reverse complement strand
ATTAACAGGCAGAGCCGTTCCTGGATTAAACACCATCAGCCTGGAGAATCAACCTCAGGGGATTTACTTATTGAGAATAGTTTCCGACGGAAAGGTTTCAGTCAATAAGGTTGTCAAGAATTGATAGATCGGGAATCAGAAGGCAATCTCCTTGGTGCCGAAGATGGTAAATGCCATTCTAACCCCCACCTGCTGGTAGGTGAAGCCCTGAAAACCGGCGAATACTCCGACATTGAAGAAAAGTCCTCCTATACCATAACCCGGTTCAAAGTAGTTCTTGTTATAGGGCGTATAAAGGTAACTGAAGAAAAGGCTCTCTGTCCACATACGGTTTCTTACAATGGGCAGGCGCTTGAGCAAAATAAATGGAGACTTGTATTGGAGATGGCCAACGGCATAATGGGTATTGGTGCTGAAGGAGTAACTATGCAGCATTAGAAAATAGGAAAAGAATTCCTTAATGCCGGCAACCAGCGGCCTTTTGGCAAAATGCTGGAATTGCGGAAACCACATGGATTCCGTATTTAAGAAATAACCGGCTTCAAACCTATAGTTCAGTAGGTTACTCAATCCCAGCCGCTGCTGCTGAAATACCGATAGCTTGATTTGATCATAATCAGTATCAAAATTACCTATCGGTATTCCTTTAATCCAGGTCAGGCTGAATTCGGGAGAATTGTCAAATCTATAGTAGGGCTTCTTCATCCCATCTTTGATGAAGTAATAGGGCATTGCCTTATACTTGAGTGACAGTTCAAGAGTGAAATCCTGATGAAGTGTCATGTAGTAGTCGGGATTAAGCGGGATGTTTGATTCGAATTCCTTGACACCTTTGTAAAAGAAGGAATAGTCGGAGGTATTCTGAAGTGGCTTGTTCTCACTGATGGAAATACCGGCAGAAGCTTTAAAGTCATGTTGCAGTTCGGTTTCGTAATAAAATTCTGCGTAGGAGGCCTGGTAGAATTTGCCTGGATTCTCCCGGAAAACCAATGCTGCAATGGCACTCTCCAATGGATGTGTGGCATCATCATTAAAATCAAATGTTTGTTGACCAAGCTTGAGTCCAATGTTCAGATTTGTAGCTTTGGAATTCCATAATCCTAGAATCTCCCATAATACTGATTGACCGGAGAAGGCATAGCCTAGCATTGGTTGAACATTGATGCTCCGTTGGCCCGGGAACCTGCGAATGACAGTAAATCCGGTATTGTAGGTCAGGCCGTCAACCACATTATAGCCCAGGCTGAATGGATTGATGAGTCCCTTGGTGCGGATTGTAAAGAGGCTATCATCTCTTATGGTCCCGCTGAACAGCAACTTCGTTGGCCAATCATTCTTTCGTGGTGATAGCACCGAATCAGCCTTTGGCTTACCAGGTTTCAGGGAGAGGGAATCAAACTCCCTGATTCCGACCATCTCACTCATGGTCAGGGGTATAGGCCTCACACGGTTCCAATAGGATGTGTCCTTTTTGCGTGCGTTACTGTCGAAGACTGTTTTGTAGGTTTCATTGTAGGTATGGTTGAATCGCAGGGAATCCTTTATGCGCAGCTCCTCCTGTTTCTGCTTTAACCGGGCTAATCGGTAGGATTCTAATGTACTGAGCTCTTCCTTTTGTGTAAGTCGGTCAATAACAGACTGTTTCTCTTCAATTTTCTCACCAGTCTTCGCATGAAAAGCCGCCTTTTTAAGCAGAAGCCTATTTTCTGAATCGGTGGAACGAATGGAGGGATGTTGGTTTGGTGAACTTGAAGGTGGTTGAGTAGTCACACTCTCTTTAGTATCCTTTTCATTCCTTTTCCGGTTTAGCCTCCTGCTTCCGGGAACATTCACCACCAAGTCATTGTATCTGATGGAAGTATGGTAATTAAAGGTAGCGCTGTTGCCAAGGATGTCCATCTCAACTTCCAGGCGGTTGGAAACAGGAAGCCATGCACCTTCCTGCACCTCTTCGTAATTCTGAGTGAGGGCAATCGTCACACCCAACTGCTCTTCCTTTGATATGGCGATGTTGCTAACGCACCATAAACCATCAACTATGTAAACAGTGCCCTGCACATACTGGGTTCCTTTTCCTTTTGGGAGAATGGCAATCTTGTGTATCACCCTGTTGTTTATGGTTGTTTTACCTTCATGCCTGTAACGATAGTATTTAAAAGCCCCGGCGTTTATCGGGGAAAAGGCTGCTCCAAATCCGTTGGGCTTGTATATATTGCCGGATATAAAACCCATGGCATTATTGGAACGGTTGTCACTGAAGCCCGGGAAAGTACTTTTGATGGATATGACTTTCTGCCGCGTGAGATTTGGGGCCGTAAAGTCAATTTCATTCACTGATTCTTCAAGGTATGTATCGCCAACCTTTATATCCATCTCTTTAAGGTCATCCTTTGCCATCCACTTAACCAGTGCGGAAATGCTTTTGATCCTGGCGCTTCCCTTGATATAGACACCGGCATTGAATGAGCGGACCATCTCAGCATATTCCAGTGCTTTTGCAATTACCTTGCGAATAACTCTATAGGCAGGATCCTCCCTCGAGCCTGAAATCTCTACCACGCTCAGATCATAAACCATATCAGGTAGTACAATGAGTAAGGGTGTTGAGGTCTTGTTTACCTCAACCTGCCTGATCACCGATTGATATCCTAGACTCTGAAACACGCATTCATAAAGGCCTTCAGTTATATTCAGCTCAAAGATGCCTTCCATATTTGCAGCCGCACCCAATGACAATTCCCGTATAAAAACCGTGGAAAAAGGAATGGGATTGCCCGATGAATCTTTAATGGTACCCCGAAGCGCTTGTCCATAGGCAGTTCCAAGGTATAACAGACTAAAGAAGAGAAGCAACCGGATTCTGGGCATGGTGAGGATATGAACCACAAAATTATGCATATCTATTGATTATTTTCCTTATCTTTGAAAATAAGGCCCGGAACATAAATTATTTACCAGCGTTATTTTATTTAAACAATAACCAACTGATACAGTATGAAATACCTATCACTTATAGCAGTTTGTCTGTTATTCTCACTTTTCGCGAATGGCCAAGCTTCAGGCACTGAAGAGACTCCCTATACAATACCAGTGGTTGGAATAATTCCCAATCTATCAGATGAAGAGATCATGGATGTGGTGCAACGGCAAACATTCAGGTACTTCTGGGATTTTGCTCATCCGGTAAGCGGAATGGCGCGTGAACGCAGCAATGAAGCCTATGATTACGGTAGTGAGGTAGTGACTACCGGTGGAACAGGATTCGGAGTGATGGCAACAATAGTGGCCGTTCACCGAGGCTGGATCTCCAGGGATTCTGCCGCAAGGCATCTGCTGAAAATGGTAAAATTCCTGTCGAAAGCCGATGCTTATCATGGGGTTTTTCCCCACTGGCTGAATGGCTCAACAGGAAAGACTATTCCGTTCAGTCGTAAGGATGATGGTGCCGACTTGGTGGAAACATCCTATCTTTTTCAGGGACTGTTAACCGCACGGCAGTTCTTCAACCGCGATAATCCTGCTGAAACAGAACTCAGAAACCGCATTAACTGGTTATGGAACGATATTGAATGGAGCTGGTTTACCAAGGATGGCGAGAAGGTGCTCTACTGGCATTGGAGCCCCAACAATGGCTGGGCTATGAATTTTGCCATCAGAGGATACAATGAATGCCTGATTACTTATGTGTTGGCTGCCTGTGGTGAACGTTATCCTGTAAATGAGGCCGTTTATCACCAGGGCTGGGCAAAGAGCAACTTCTTTAAAAATGGAAAAGAGTATTATAATTACTTCCTTCCTTTGGGATTCGATTATGGCGGCCCCCTGTTCTTTTCACACTACTCCTTCCTGGGGCTTGATCCTACGGGATTGTCTGACCAGTATGCCGACTACTGGCAGCAGAATGTAAACCATACCCTCATTAACAGAGCCCATTGCATTGAAAATCCGGGAAGATTTACCGGTTATAGTGAAAATTGCTGGGGGCTAACGGCCAGTGATAATCATGAAGGCTACAATGCTCATTCACCCGACAATGATCTGGGAGTAATTACACCTACGGCAGCACTCTCTTCTTTCCCCTATACCCCTGAATATTCCATGAAGGCTCTGCGGCACTTCTACTATAACCTGGGCGATAAGATATGGAGCGAATACGGGTTTGTTGATTCCTTCAATGAAACAAAAGGATGGTATGCCAAATCACATCTGGCAATTGACCAGGGCCCTATTATCGTGATGATTGAGAATTATAGGACACATCTGCTCTGGGATCTTTTTATGAGCTGTGAAGAAGTGCAAAAGGGATTAAAAAAACTGGGATTCAAATCACCACATATAAAGTAACAACCATGAAGCAATACATTTTAATACTGCTGGTCATAACAGTTACATCAGGCTATGGACAGAAGACCGGCACATACTGCAATCCCATGAACCTTGATTATGGGTATACTCCGATTCCCAACTTTGCATCAGGCGGCAAGCATAGGGCTACAGCCGATCCTGTAATAACGCTTTATAAAGGAGATTACTACCTCTTCTCCACCAACCAATGGGGTTATTGGTGGAGTCCTGACCTTGGCAACTGGCACTTTATACCCCGCAATTTCCTTAAACCCTATCACAAAGTTTATGATGACCTATGTGCCCCGGCAGTATGGGTTCAGGGTGATACACTTCTTGCCTTTGGATCAACATACACCTCCTCCTTCCCTATCTGGATGAGCACAGATCCCAAGTCGGGCGTGTGGAAGGAAGCCATTGATTCATTGAAGATAGGTGGCTGGGACCCTGCTTTCTTCGTGGATGATGACGGCAAGTTGTACATGTACAATGGCAGCAGCAACCAGTACCCACTTTACGGAATAAGGCTTGACCGAAAGACCTTTGAGCCTTTCGGTACAAGAAAGGAGATGCTACTGCTTAATCCCGATAGGTTTGGATGGCATCGTTTCGGCGAACATATGGATAATACCTTCCTCGATCCTTTCATTGAGGGCGCATGGATGAACAAGTACCAGGGCAAATACTACCTGCAGTATGGAGCACCGGGCACTGAGTTCAGCGGCTATGCCGATGGTGTGGCCATTTCAGATAATCCGCTTGGGCCATTCAAACACCAGTCGCTCCCATTCTCCTATAAGCCGGGCGGTTTCGCCCGCGGTGCAGGTCATGGTTCCACATTTCAGGATAATTGGGGCAATTACTGGCATATCAGCACTATAGCCATCTCTGTGAAGAATAATTTTGAACGCCGTAACGGACTATGGCCGGCTGGCTTTGACAAGGATGGAGTGCTATACTGCAATACGGTATTCGGCGATTACCCCCACTTCCTGCCCGATGGAAAAGCCAATCATCTGGAAAGCAGATTCACCGGCTGGATGCTGCTCAATTACAATAAACCCGTTACAGTTTCATCTATCTATGGCGGATATCACCCCAATTATGCTGTTGATGAAAGGATTCAAACATACTGGAGTGCCCAAACTGCCAATGCCGGTGAATGGATTACAACCGACCTGGGTGAAATGAGTACCGTTCATGCCATTCAAATCAATTTTGCCGATCAGGATGCAGAGTTCCTGGGTAAATCAAAAGGCGTTTATCATCAATATAAACTCTTTTCATCTACCGATGGAAAGAAGTGGAAAATACTGGTCGACAAGAGCAAGAATCCCAAGGATGTTCCTCACGATTACGTTGAATTACCGATTCCCGTGGAAGCCCGTTTCATTAAACTGGAAAACATTGCCATGCCTACAGGCAAGTTCGCAATAAGTGGTTTCAGGGTATTCGGCAAAGGACATGGCATGGTACCTGAAATGGTCGATAACCTGATAGTGCTTCGCACCGAAAGTGACAAGCGAAGCGCATGGCTTAAATGGCCCCAGGTTGACAATGCCATTGGATATAATATATACCTCGGCGTGGATAAGGAAAAACTTTATAATTGCATAATGGTTTATGGTGCCAATGAATATTGGCTAAAAACCATGGATAAAGAGATGCCCTACTATTTTTGCATTGAAGCATTCAATGAGAACGGTGTCTC
>JAEYXG010000098.1 GCA_023428585.1 Bacteroidota bacterium | reverse complement strand
CCTACATACTCATCAGGTACATTTACTTCCAGCCTCATCATAGGCTCCATCAGCACACTCCGTGATTTACGGGCAGCCTCTCTGAAACCAACCTTGGCACATATTTCAAATGCCAATGAATCAGAATCCACTGTATGGAATGATCCATCAACCAAACGTACTTTTAAGCTTTCAAGGCTGAAACCGGCCAAAACGCCATTCTGCATGGCAATACGGAATCCCTTTTCAATTGCAGGTACGTACTCTTTTGGAATGTTTCCGCCTTTTATATCATTGATAAATTGTAATCCTTTGAATCCTTCATCAGCCGGGCCCATTACAAACTGTATGTCGGCAAATTTACCACGTCCGCCATGCTGTTTCTTGTAAATCTCACGGTGTTCAATGGTCGATACAATTGCTTCTTTATAGGCAACCTGCGGATTTCCTTTATTAATCTCAATCTTAAATTCCCGGCGTAAACGGTCAGTGATAATATCCAGGTGTAGTTCACCCATTCCGCTGATCACTGTTTGTCCGGTTTCTTCATCAATCCTGACTGTGAAAGTAGGATCCTCTTCGGCCAATTTAACCAGTGAAGCATCCAGTTTATCAACATCATCCTGGGTTTTAGGCTCAACGGCAATGGTGATAACAGGTTCAGGGAAAGTTATTGATTCAAGTACAATTGGATGCTTTTCATCACATATTGTATCACCGGTGCGCAGTTCCTTGAAACCAACAAGGGCGGCAATATCACCGGCCTCAATATGATCAAGTGGATTCTGCTTATTGGCGTGCATCTGCATAATGCGTGAAATACGCTCCTTCTTGCCTGTACCGGTGTTAAGTACATAGCTGCCTGCTTCAAGTGAACCGGAATATACCTTTACAAATGCCAACCTGCCTACATAAGGATCAGTAGCAATTTTAAATACAAGAGCAGAGAATGGTTCCTCAGGATTGGCATGCCTTGCTTCCTCAGCTTCAGTACGAGGATTAATACCTACAACTGAATCAATCTCTGCAGGATTCGGGAGGTATTCCACTATGGCATCAAGCAGAGGCTGAACCCCTTTATTCTTGAATGAAGCACCACAAAGCACCGGTGTAATACGATGATCAATGGTAGCCTTGCGTATTACAGCACGCATTTCTTCAGGAGTTAAAGAGTCATGATCAGCCATGAATTTCTCAAAAAGCTTCTCATCCTCTTCGGCAATTCCCTCAATTAATTTGGTACGATATTCATTTACAACTTCCTTCAGTTCTTCAGGAACCTCGGTAACTGTGTAATTTGCACCAAGTGCTTCATCATCCCAAACTATTGCCTTATTGGTGATAAGATCAACAACACCGGTAAAATTTTCTTCCTCGCCGATAGGTATCTGCAAAGGAATTGGATTGGCACCCAGTTTGTCCTTAATCTGATTGATTACCTCGAAGAAATCAGCACCGGCTCTATCCATCTTGTTGACAAAACTGATGCGTGGCACACGATATTTATCAGCCTGTTTCCATACTGTTTCACTTTGGGGTTCCACACCGCCAACTGCACAGAATATGGCAACAGCGCCATCCAATACCCTGAGTGAACGTTCTACCTCAACAGTAAAATCAACGTGACCCGGGGTATCAATAATATTTATTTTATATTTTTCATCCTTAAGATTCCAGTAAACGGTAGTAGCAGCTGAAGTAATTGTAATGCCGCGTTCCTGTTCCTGGATCATCCAGTCCATGGTAGCAGTACCTTCATGTACTTCTCCAATCTTATAATTCTCTCCCGTATAATACAATATCCGCTCCGTTGTCGTGGTTTTACCCGCGTCAATGTGCGCCATAATGCCGATGTTGCGTGTATGTGCTAATTTAGCCGACATTGTGTTTGTTATTGTATTTATTGAGTTGATAAGAATGAATTAAAAATATTAGAATCTAAAATGAGAGAAAGCCTTGTTGGCATCAGCCATACGGTGGGTATCCTCTTTTTTCTTGAATGCAGCACCTTCTTCCTTATAAGCTGCCATAATTTCACCGGCAAGCTTTGCTGCCATGGTTTTTTCATGACGTTTTCGGGAGAAGAGGATCAGATTCTTCATTCCAATGGAGCTCTTGCGTGAAGGGCGTATTTCAGAAGGAATCTGGAATGTAGCACCACCAATACGACGGCTACGAACCTCTACGTTTGGTGTTACATTGTTCAATCCTTTTTTCCATACTTCCAGGCCATCTTCCGAAGTCTTTTCAGAAACTATTTCAATGGCATCGTAGAATATTTGGAAAGCCAGGTTTTTCTTGCCTGTATACATCAAGTTATTAACGAACTTGGTAACAAGCACGTCATTAAACTTCGGATCAGGAAGAATTATTCTCTTTTTTGGTTTTGATTTCCTCATTGTTTCTATACTTAACGGTTACCTGAAACCGGAATTATTATTTTCCTTTACCTTTTGCAGGAGCTGCAACCTTACCGCCTTTTGGACGCTTGGTTCCGTACTTTGAACGACGCTGGTTACGACCATCAACACCTGAAGTATCCAAAGCACCTCTGATGATGTGATATCTAACACCCGGTAAATCCTTAACCCTGCCACCGCGGATCATAACAATACTATGTTCCTGCAGATTGTGACCTTCGCCGGGAATATACGCGTTTACTTCTTTACTATTGGTAAGTCGAACCCTGGCTACCTTACGCATTGCTGAATTAGGTTTCTTGGGGGTTGTTGTATAAACCCTTACACAAACACCTCTTCGCTGCGGGCAACCATCCAGAGCAGGTGATTTGCTCTTATAGGTTAACTTTGTACGTCCTTTACGAACCAATTGCGAAATTGTAGGCATATCAATACTTTTAAAAATTTGTTTATCGCTGCGTTACCCTTTTTTTTGTGGACTGCAAAAGTACAACTATAATTGAATAATACAATACGCTGATAAAAAAATAATTACACCTTTCGGGAAATACTTAAAAGACCCTTTGTTTAAGC